>JAPULJ010000416.1 GCA_027295145.1 Alphaproteobacteria bacterium
GAGCCAACCGGCATGTAGCAGACCAGAACTTCCGCCTTGGCGTCCTTGAGGACCTGGACAACGTCGACCGGTTCCTCGCTGGAGGGCCGGAAAGCCTCGTCATCGGGATAGTCAGCCATGTGCGGCGCCACACCGTCGAGAACCGGTCCCATCCGCACAATGACGTCGGATACCGGCAGGGCGCTCTGAAATACTTTGGTGCAATTGGGTTTGGCGAAAATCGCTTCCTCAACCCGTTTGCCAACTTTGCGGCGATCGATATCGAATGCCGCCACGATCTCGATGTCGCTCGGACCCCAATCGCCGATGCGGGAATACATGAGACCGGTAAACTCTCCCTTATGCCGCCCCTTGTAGTATTCCAGCCCTTGAACCAGGGAACTCGCGCAATTGCCGACACCGGCGATAGCCACTTTGATTGATTTCATGCAAAATCCTCCCTGATATTGTTGTCCTAAGACTCAATTGCTTGCCGTCGAGAGACCTTCACGGATAAACGTAATGCGCACGTGCCAAATCTCGCACAAACGCATGACCGCGGTTTTCTCGAAAACACAACGGTTGTTAGTCAAACACGTGGGGGAACCCGTTTTGAGATTGTGTCCCCCGACGAATTTTTAGCGAGCGGAACCCGCAGAAGGGCCCCACTTGACCAATTCGCGCCAAACCAGTAGGCCCGTTCGGTCATACGCTGCTTGAAAACCGTTGCGACAAAGGGTGGTAAGTTGCCCCCTTGCGCAAGGAACCTACACTTTCTTCCGTGGAACGGCAAGAACCCGGGGTGCCTACCACAAAACCATGCGTAGAACTCCGCTCCCCGATGCTGGTGATGCTAGGAAAACATGCGGGCTTTGTGTCACGACGAGGGCTGATGCATAACCGGGTTACTCTTCAGATTTTTATCGCGACACTACGGCAGGCAGCCGCGTGTCGAAAACCGGAACTGTAATTCGGTTTCCTTGTCGAGTAAGTGACGCAACAGACGATGTTTCTTCAACTTCCGATTTCGATAACCAGCGGATGTGTCCGGATGCTATAAATGGCGACCGGCATTGGATTCTGCTCACTAGGTACCGGCCTTCGCCAATCGCTCGGCCAGCCGCTGGCGGGCCGCTGGCATGTCACGGCCCAGGGCGGCGAAAAGATGGCTTTTGAGAAAAAAACCCGTTAGACGCAGGCCCTGCTGGAGTTCGCCCCATTCAAGGTCGCCGGGCGAGGCCGGGCCACTGACGGCGAGGAAGGCGGGTAGGGGGAGGAGCTTGTCGCGATAGGGCTCCCCAGCCGATAGCGAAACGGCGCGGCCCGATTTGGGCGATACGAAAGCCAACTCGTCATTGCGGCCGGTAGCGGCGCAGGCGCTGAGATCGAGCCCGTAACCGAGTTCGGCCAACACCCCCAGCTCCCAGCGAATATAAACCTCGCCCCAGGCGTCATGCCCGGTCAACGCATCGAGGAGCGCAAGAAAGCCTTCGAAAACGGGGCGGTGGGGCTCGCGCTCGGGAAGCGCCGCCTCGCCGACCGCGCAAGCCGCCGACAGGGCCGCCAGCCGCAGCGGATCGTCGAGCACCACCGCCGCGTGACTGCGCTTTACCTCGCAGACATAGGCGCCGAGATGCTCCGGAAGACGGCCGCGCCATTGAGCGTAAACGAGGTTGCCCGGCTGGTAGTTGCCGCGCTGGCGCGAACTCGCGCCGCCGCGCACCAATCCCGCATGACGACCGTGCTCGCGGGTCAACAACTGCACGATCAGCGCGTGTTCGCCGTGGCGGCGGGCCGCCAGCACGATGCCGTCATCGCTCCAGTCCATGCGCAGAGTTGTAGCAGTTTAGCGAAAACGATGCCGATCAAACGATCCAGGTTGAAGGCGGCGGCGCTTGCATGCAATGTGACTCTGCAGGCGACGATACGCCAAAAAAACGTACCAATAGAAAAAAACCACCAGGAGGAAAACCATGTCCAGTGCCGACGAAATCGATTTTGAGATCCTTGGTCAGGAAATGCAGTTCGTCGAGATCGAACTCGACCCCGGCGAGAGCACAATCTCGGAGGCCGGAGCGATGATGTACAAGCATCCGCAAATCGAGATGACGACGATCTTCGGCGACGGATCGGGGCAGGATAGCGGTTTTATGGGCAAGTTGCTGGGCGCCGGTAAGCGCGTTCTGACCGGCGAGAGCCTGTTCATGACCGTCTTCACCCATAACGGTTCCGGTAAGGCAAGGGTGGCCTTCGGTGCGCCCTATCCCGGTACAATCCTGGCCGTCGATCTCGACAGCCTTGGTGGTACGCTGATCTGCCAGAAAGATGCCTTCCTTGCCGCCGCTAAGGGGGTTTCGGTCGGCATTGCATTTCAGAAGAAAATCCTCACCGGGCTGTTCGGCGGCGAGGGATTTATCCTGCAAAAACTCGAAGGCGACGGTATGGTCTTCGTCCATGTCGGCGGCACGCTGCTCGAACGCACCTTGGGGCCGGGCGAGGAACTGCACGTCGATACCGGCTGCTTGGCCGCCATGACCTCCGATGTCACCTACGACGTGACCAAGGTCGGCGGGGTCAAAAGCATGATTTTCGGCGGCGAGGGCGTCTTTTTCGCCCGCCTCACCGGCCCCGGCAAGGTCTGGATCCAGAGCCTGCCGTTCTCGCGGCTGGCCGGCCGCATGCTCGCCGCCGCACCCAGCAGAGGCGGCCGCAAGGGCGAGGGATCGATCCTCGGCGGCCTTGGATTGGGTGACTAAACGGTTGCCTTGAGGCCCGGTACGTCCAAGCCTCATCGGCGATTTCGGGACCGATCTGCGGTTTCTGACCTGAGCCGCGCGTGCTAGGGTCCCCCGCCGAGGCCTCCGGGATAGGAAGGGAAGTTGATCCATGCTTGCAATCGTTGGCGCCGTTCTGGCCGGCGTTCCGATCGTTATGATCCCGCTGATGAAGGTGGCGCTCAAGCGCGCCAACGCGCCGCGTTGGATGGTCGGCGGGCTGTTGCCTCAGATGGTCGTGGTCGTGTTCATGTGCTGCTTCATCATCGGCGTGACCATCGCGGTCGAGCGGATACTGATTGTAACGGCGGAGGATTTCTCGACCGTCAACCTGGCCCTTGAGGCCGGCATCCTTGGCGCCGCCATCGTCGCCGGCGCCATCCTCACCGGGATCAGCCGGCGCACGGCCTAATGAAATTTCATCGCGCCCAGGATTTCACAGGCACTCGCGCCTGGGAAGCATTGGATATCGCCGATATCGACGGCGCGAGCGTGCGCCTGCACTGGACCGATGCGCCATACATATGGCATGTCAATGATGGAGCCGAGGTATTTGTTGTCATCGATGGCGCCGTCGATATGCACATGCGGACCGACGGGGTGGAAACGGTGCGCCGCATGGTGGTGGGCGACATTTGTTATGCCGAGCCGGGTGATGAGCACTTGGCGGCGCCGGACGGACCGGCGCGCGTCCTGGTCATCGAACGCAAGGGCAGCGTCTAATTCAGCGAAATTGCGGCCAATATCCAATGCCTGTTGCTAAGCATTGAAGTCGAGGTTCCAGGGGGCATAACGCTCGGGATCGTCGATCCAGCGTTCGCGGACCTTGACGAACAGAAATAGGTGCACCCGGTGGCCAAGGCTCTCTTCGAGCGTCTTGCGTGCCGCACCGCCCACCGACTTGACGCGTGCGCCGTTTTTGCCGAGCACGATCGCTTTCTGGCTGGGCCGTTGGACGTAGATCGTCTGCGAGATCTTGACGCTGCCGTCTCTGAATTGCTCCCAGTCGTCGGTCTCCACGGTCAGCGCGTAAGGGAGTTCCTGATGGAGTTGGCGGAACAGTTGCTCGCGGGTCATTTCCGCTGCGATCAGCCGCTCCGACATGTCCGATAGCTGGTCCTCAGGATAGAGCCACGGGCCCTCGGGCAGTGCGCTTGCAAGGTGCTTGCGAAGATCAGCTACGCCGTCGCCTTTGCTTGCCGATATCATGAAGATATCGCTGAAAATGCCTTCCTGGCCGAGCCGTTCAGCGATCTCCAGAAGCCCCTCGCGGGGCACCAGATCGATCTTGTTGAGGGCCAGGACGGCCCTGCGCCCGCCCTTCTTCAGCCCATCGATGATGGCGCGCGAATCGGCATCGAGGCGCCCCTTGGTTGAGCGGCCTGAATCGATCAGCAGCACGATTATATCGGCGTCGCCGGCGCCCTGCCAGGCGCGCGCCACCATGGCCCGTTCGAGCCGGCGTTTGGGTGGAAATATGCCAGGCGTATCGACGAAGATAAGCTGCGCTTGTCCCTCGGCCACCACCCCGCGCACGATTGTGCGCGTGGTCTGGACCTTGGCAGAAACAATGGCGATCTTGGCCCCGATCAGAGTGTTGAGCAGCGTCGATTTGCCGGCGTTGGGCGCGCCCAGCAGGGCGACGAAGCCGCAGGTTTTGGCCCCGGCGTGCGCTTTGGATTTACCCATCGCCGGACTCGGAGATGGCGTCGAGCATCAACTGTGCTGCCTCATTTTCGCCCGTTCTCTTTGAGCGGCCAGATGCGGTCACGCACGGCAAGCCCTCCACCGTGACTTCGATTTCGAACATTGGCGCGTGATCGGCCCCGGTGCGCCCGGTTACGCGGTAGTGCGGCAGCGGCAGGCCGCGTCCTTGGGCCCATTCCTGCAAAGCTGTTTTAGGATCGATCGGCGGTTCCCTTGCCTCGCGCATCAAAGGAACCCAGTATTTATGCATGAACCCCGAAGCCGCCGGCAGGCCGCCATCGAGGTAGAGCGCAGCAATCACCGCCTCGCAACAATCAGCGAGGATCGAGGGATTGTCTCGGCCGCCGGTTTCCGCTTCGCTAGCGGAAAGTTGAATATGCGCGCCCAACCCGATCGTTTCGGCGACGCGGGCGAGGGCTTCGCGCCGCACAAGCTGGGTGTGCCGGCGAGCCAGCTCGCCCTCGCGTTCGTCCTTGTAAGTGACCAAGAGAAGATCGGCGATGACCAGCCCGAGCACCCTATCGCCGAGAAATTCGAGGCGTTCGTAGTTGTCGGTGCGATCGTCCCTGCCGTGGCCGTCGCTGGGGTGGGTAAGCGCGCGTTCGAGCAGCTCGCGACGTTTAAAGACGTGCCCCAGGGCCGCGCAAAGAGGGTGATTGGTGCGCTCGGCGCTGCTCACTAGTTGACCGAACTGAATACTCGGGCGAAGCGGACATAGCGTGGCCAGTACCAGAATTCCCACCATCTCTTGTCTTCGCGAAGTGAGAAGAAGAGAAAATCTGCCCGCCCCACCAAGTTCTGAGCCGGGACGAACCCGACCGTGCTCAGATAGCGGCTGTCCTGCGATTTATCGCGATTGTCACCCATCATGAAGTAGTGGCCCTTGGGCACGACGTAGACGTCGGTATTGTCGACGAAGGGAGAGTCGTCGCTGAGCTCGAGCACGGTGTAACTGACGCCGCTCGGCAGTGTCTCCCGATAGCGTTTGTAGCGAACCCTCATGCCGCCGCGGTCGCGCGCTATGTCGGTGTACTGACCCAGCGGTGTGCGCTTGATCATCTTCCCATTGATGTGCAGACGCCCGCGGATCACCTGGATTCGGTCGCCGGGCAGACCGATCAGGCGCTTGATGAAATCAATGTTGGGGTTCGTCGGCTTTTTAAAGACGATAACATCGCCGCGTTTGGGCTCTCTGAAGAATATCCGACCCGAGAACAGCGGCGGGCTGAAGGGCAACGAGTGCTTGCTGTAGCCGTAGGAGAACTTGCTGACGAAGAGGTAGTCGCCGACCAGCAGGGTCGGCAGCATCGATCGCGAGGGAATGCTGAAGGGCTCGATCAGCACCGTGCGTACGAGAACGGCGATTAGGACCGCGTAGAACACTGTCCTGATCGTATCCCAGGCGCTGCCGCTCTTGGGCTTGGCCTTGAGTTGGCGCGCGCGCGGTTGAACGACGTCTCCCTTGGAACTGCCGTCCTTGCCAGTTCGGCCAGGGCGCTCGTCATCGTGTCTCGTCATACAGGGTCCACTCGTCGAGGGTCTTGGGATGGGGCGCACGGCGTCCGCGCGCAGGATAGGACATAAGTGCATTTACGATCCGCTGCAATGCGGTGCTGTCGAATCTCGGTTTGAATTCCAATGGACTAATGTATGAAACGGACCCGTATGCTGGCCTATCGTCGGAACGTGGTCATCGTTCTTCGAACATCTCGTTAGTAGGCCATTCCTTTCTTGGACACTCGGCATCCTCGGTTCCGTATTCGAGAATAATTGCGCCGACTCAGAATTTGTTAACTCTTTTGTCGGTTAAGATTCTGTCATCCGAGAGCGATTGGTTTTAGTGGAATATAATTTTCACCGCCCCATGACGCGAGGCTGGCCAGTCCGCCGTCGGTTGAGAGAGTGAAGTCCTACCGAAGAGAGAAAGACCAATGGGCGAAGTCATCCAACTATTCCCAGATTTGCCGGGCGACCTAAACGCAGGTGATTTGGTCTGGCTCTCTCGCCACGAATCATTTGGTACCATCATGACGATCTGGCGCAGCGGCGAGGCCGAGATCGCGATGCAAGGCGGCACCACTAATCTTCATGTGGTGCGCAATCGGCACGAGATACACACGACGTTAGAGGCCGCCTTTTTGAAGGCGCAGACTTGCCCCTCCTGACGCCGGCACGCCACGACAACAGGATTATGCAGACACGCTGAGGGAGCCGGTACGTCCGGCTCCCTCAAGATTTGTCATAAGTCTCTATCCGGATATTTGTCAGTCGATGGACCTGAGCATTGGGTTGCCAGATTCTGTCGGGACGATATTCGAGATAGTGGGCGCTGCGCCTGCATCTTCGGCCGCTCCGGCCCCGGCAGATAGAGCACCCACCGGGAGTTCTTCTGTCTCCTGTATTTCGGGCAGGGCTGCGCCGCCGTCCAGGGCTTCCGGCTCCATCCCGGTTATACTTGGGCCAGATTCACTTTCGAGCTCTTCCCCCATAGCCGGCCCAGCGCCGGCATCGATTGCGGCCTCTTCTGCCTCGGCGGTGTAGGTCACCGGCTCGCCTATGGGCGCGGCACCCAGGACTTGGGCAGTCGTACGCCCTTCCTCGCCGACAGTGATGATGATCTGCATCGTTTTATTCCTTTCACTTCGAATTCAGCGTGTCAGCGCGTACTTGGCCTCGAACGAGGTTGAAACGCTGCCGACATTGCGGACCGTGATCCAGTAGGTGAGCGTTCCGTTGCTCGCTCGTTGGATCCGCTGGGACCAGGTGACCCGCCCACCGGCCGTCGTCGGTCGTACCGACCAGTTGACCAGCCATGTTCGCGACCAGCTATGGGTAAACCAGGTCCTGGCCTGTCCGGTGGTAAGCGACCCTGTGAACTGAGTGCCCGTGATCCGTAGATCACCTGCCCGTACGCGGTGCCGGTGCAACGAGGTGTAACCTCGACCCGTCAATTGTCGAACCTGCGAAGGCGTAAGTTCTACCTGAAGCGGGCCGATCGTCGTGTCGACCCGTGCAAGACCTTTGGTCGCTTCGGAGAAATCCTCCTCGAAGCGGACTCTCAACCGATCCACCTCGTCGACGAGGTCGTGAGCCTCCTTTAGGTTCTTGGTCACCACGGCGAAACCTGTCTTGAACAGCTTCTGCGAGGTGGCAACGCTCGGATTTCGCGCACCCTCGGCCCAGATGATGTTCCGAGTGGTCAGCCTTTTTTCATTCGCAGAGTAAAGGTTGCCCGAAATGTTTGTGATATTCGACAGGAGGGAAAAATCTCCCACTTCGAGGGGACCCAGTAGGCCCATCAGGTAGAGGTCGAGATTGCAGAAGGTCCGCTGTTCGGACGTAAGCGAATTGCGGCGGAACCGGTCGTTGCCCTCCTCGACCCAGTCGTAAATGTCATAGTCCATTGGGGACCAATCATCGTCCATGTTCGCTGACCAGTGACCCCAGCCGTTTAGCATGTGATCGTTCTTGATAGGGCTCGCGGCCGTATCTCTATACCTCGCGAAGGCACCCCAGCGATGCCCTTGCTCCTGGAGCATGACATAGCGCCAGAGGGGAAAGTGCCCTTGGTTCAGGAACATGATGCCCTGCAGCTTGTTGGAGCCATAGGACGAGCGGTAATTGAAATTCCCGAGGCCGATTCCCTGCGTGCTGTTGTGAACGAAGCGGTACCAGGACGAGCCCCCTTGTGGCGGCATTCCGCTTCGACTGTCGGTGAAGAATGTCATGAAATCGTAGATGTCGGGCTGGATCGTGCGGAACATTTTGTAGGCCCGAACGTAGTCCACGACCTGCTGACCGTTGATTGTCTTCACCAGGGTGCCGTCGTCCTCGATCACGCAGACATCGCCGAAGGCCTGGACCTTGCCATGCCAGGCAATCTCTCCGCCGGCTTCGGCCATCCACTGCTCATGTAATCGCCCCCAGTCGACGAACGACATGTCGTCCGAATTTTGATGGCTCTCGGCGAAACCGAGCGCCTCTTGGGGCGCATCTGGTCCAAACGGCGCCACCACATCAGTCCCCAAGCCCTGGAACTCTGCAGGAATGAGGTTTTCGGAACTGATGTCGGCACCGTCCAGTTTCTCCTTCACGTAGACGATGAGCGCGAACTCGTCGCTATGGGTCTCACCGCCTGCCCTGCGGTGCCCAAAACCGACACCGATCACGTTGGGATCCTTGTAGAAGGCAGACTTTGCCTCTTCGATCAGCTGTGCGGTGTCGAATTCGGCCGGTGTTTGATAGTCGATCTCCTTCTTCTTTGGTTGTGCCATGATGAATTCTCCCTTGGACGAGATATCGCGGATTTCCACCCGCTACGATTAGTCGGGCAAATAGTTCTGTCTGCAGCTTTTAGGTGCCGGGAGACTACTAGTGGCCTTGACGCGCTCCCAGTCGAGACACAGCTGATTCAACCAAGGAGTGTAGGGAACATCAAGGGTTCTGAATTGATACCAGACATCTCGATGCTGACAAATCAGCCTTGGGATTTTTGCGTATTGTAACCCGCTGCCCGCCGGCCTGCCTAAACGCCCGTAACAACTGGATTTATTATCCCACCGTCGGCCGGAGAGATCGCGACAACTATTCCGATTATTTGGTCGGAATTCGTGAAAATTCCGTCGTGAATCTTGGTATGACGCTCAGCGCGGTTGCACCGACTTCTTATAACTGCGCGGTGTCGTCCCCATCCATTTTTTGAATGCGCGCTCGAAGGTTCTCAGATCGCGGAAGCCGACGGCGAATGCGATCCCCGTGATCAATTGGTCTTGGGTGTTCATCATCTCCGCAGCCCACTCGACACGGGCACGTGTGATCCAATCTTTATAGCAAATTCCGGTTTTCTCGCGAAAGTAGGTCGAGAAGTATTTTTCTTCGAGCCCGGCGATCCGGGCCGCCGTTCCGAGGGACATATCGTCGGCCAGATGCTGGTCGGCGTGTTCCTTTATCTTCCTCAAGCGGGGGTAGTATGTGAAGGCCGCCGTAGGGATTTCTACCGATTCCACCATCGAGACCCCTCTATCTAGAGCGTCCCCCGGTCGCCCTTGTGCGCTGGACTTATTGTGGAGTCCCCGAAATTCTTTCTTATCTTTAGTGCTATACGACCTCGAAATTCTCCCGCCAGAAGCACCCGCTGCAATTGGAGCAGACCGACATTCACCGGCAATAATTCCAAAGTCGCGCCTTTTCTGCCTCCCTTTCTCAATTCTGATTTGTAGTCACCATAAACTTGTCCGTGACTGCTTGCCAAGAGCCGCCGTCCAAATAGCGCGCGAAAAGACAGGGTTGGGGTGTTTAAGTCTGGCGGAAATGAAGAAAATCACGCTGCCGCAATCTGGCTCGGAATTCTGTTTATCTTTTGTCTGCGGTCATCGTTTCGGCGCAGACATTGAACCGGCGGTTGGCCATGAGTTGGTATTTGTGAGGCAGAGATGCCGGAGCTTAGCCAAGGGGTAATTCGCCAGTATCAATCAGACGCTGCGCCGCTTTGAGTACAATCCGCAGCGCATCGGTGGTGCCGTCCGCCGGGCCTTTCTCGAAATCACCCTCAGTCTGCCCCATCTGATTGGTGACGTGCGCGAAACAGATTACAGGTTTGCCGCGGGCTCTGGCAAAGGCATAGAGGGCGGCAGCTTCCATTTCGACGGCAAGCAGGCCGTGCCGACGGACCCCGTCGATGGCGTCCTGGGTTTCGCGGAACGGCGCATCGGTCGTCCAAGTTGCCCCTTTCAGCACGGGAATTTCAAGATCATCGAAGGCGCCTTCCAGGGCTCCGAGCAATGCTTCGGGCGCGTCGCTATAATTTGAGGGCGGCATATAGTGATAGCTGGTGCCTTCATCGCGTAGCGCGCGATCGATCAGGATAAAATACGGCGGCGCTTGCACGGGTGTGATCTGCCCCGCGGAGGTGACGCTGATAAGCAGCTTGCAACCCGATACGAAAAGCTCTTCGGCCACCAGCACCGCGAAGGACGAACCGACGGCGCAACCGAGAACGCCGAGGGTCAGGCCGTTTTCATCGAAGACATACAATTCCGTGTGATAGCAAACCCAACCCTCGTGCCGTCGCGCACGGCCATCCGCTTTCAATCGGCGCACGACATCGCCATCGGGGTCGAGGAGGCAGATGTCCGGCACAGGGTCGACTGGAGCCGCCTTTTGGCGCCGCGCTTCGCGGAGCAGGTTTTCGGGCGTGAAAGCCGAAGGCATATCGTAGTTCTTGTCGGCCAGAATCGGTGGTCGTTTTTCATCGCTCATCCGACTTGTCCTCTGGCTATTTGGTGAAGGGTTTGGACGCGGCCGGTCAGGCGGCACGTTACCGTGGCTCAGCAGAAATAATTACGATCACTTGGGCCAGTTCCTGCTCGTCGGTGATCGATACATCAATCTGAACCGTCATATCATCCGGGGTAAGTTCATCGAGCCGGCGTTGTGCCCCGCCGGTTAACGCCATTGTCGGCTTACCGCCGGGTAGGTTGATGACGCCCATATCACGCCAGTAAACACCTCGCCGGAAGCCCGTTCCAAGGGCCTTCGAGCATGCTTCCTTGGCGGCAAATCTCTTGGCGTAGCTCGCTGCGCGCAGGCGCCGGCCTTCAGATTTAGCTCGTTCGACATCGGTAAAACAGCGCTCGGTAAATCGCTCGCCGAAGCGCTCAAGCGTGCGCTCGATGCGACGGATGTCGATCAAATCGCTGCCAATGCCAATAATCATGAGGCTGCATGGCTTTTGATGTGCACTGTGCTCACGCGCTTTTCTGACCGCCGGCCTCGGCGCGGGCCTTGTCCATCAGGGCGCGCATTCGCTTGATGCTCGATTCCAGCCCGCCGAAGATCGCCTCGCCGACCAGGAAATGCCCGATATTGAGCTCGACGATGCTGCCGATCGCCGCCACCGGGCCCACAGTGTCGAAACTAAGTCCATGCCCGGCGTGACATTCGAGGCCCAGGGATTTAGCCAGGGCAGCGGCGCCGGTGATGCGCTCCAACTCGCACGCCTCGTCCGCCCCCCCCGGATCGGCGTGGTTGGCTTCGGCGTAGGCGCCGGTGTGCAGTTCGACGACGGGCGCGCCAAGCACCTTCGCTGCTTGGAGTTGACGCGGCTCGGGATCGATGAACAGCGAGACCCGGATGCCGGCGTTACGCAAGCGATCGACAAACCGGCCGAGATGCGCCTTGCCGCCGTCCGCATCGAGGCCGCCTTCGGTGGTCACCTCCAAGCGTTTTTCCGGCACGATACAGGCGGCGTGCGGGGCGGCACGCAGGGCGATCTCGAGCATTTCATCGGTCGCCGCCATTTCGAGATTGAGCGGCAGGTCGATCTCGCCGGTCAGCCGCGCGATATCGTCGTCCGAAATATGGCGCCGGTCCTCTCGTAGATGCGCTGTGATGCCGTCGGCGCCGGCCTTCGCTGCCACCTTGGCCGCCCGCACCGGGTCCGGATGGGGCCCGCCGCGCGCGTTCCTGATCGTCGCGACATGATCGATATTCACGCCCAGGCGCAGGTAGCGATTGATCATGGGGCTGGTTTCCGCGTTTGCAATCGAATGCTCGACAATAACTTAGGAACAGTTGGCGCTATCCGCCAACCTGTTTCCACAATTCGGTCAACGCTTCAGTAAGGGCGCGGCTCTCGGCTTCGCTGTTGAGCTCGCCCTTGGCGGTGCGAACCCGGATATCTTCAACGATCCGGTTGACCTCGCGTTTGGGCACCGCAAGCACCTCGTCGCGATCGTTGCTCAGGATCGCTAGCGCGTCGCCGTCGATCAGCGTCACCGCGATCCCATCCTCGATGATCCGCTTGCCGCT
>JAPULJ010000417.1 GCA_027295145.1 Alphaproteobacteria bacterium
GGATTGAAGGATTTGGATTACTTCCTGCTTGATGAGCGTGTCGCGCCGACCGATCGCTCGCTGATGATCGAAAAACCGCTGATGATGCCGGACTGCTGGACGATTTTCGGTGGCTATCCGGACATGCCGATCACCGAAACCCTGCCGGTCGAGCAAAACGGATACATCACCTTCGGCTCGTTAAACGCCCCTTACAAGATAACCCCGGCTACGATTGAAGCGTGGTCGCGGGTTATGCTGAATGTGCCCAATTCACAGCTGATCATCGTTCGTCCTGATGTCAAATCGCGGGTGCTTTGTGCCAATATCGCGAGCGAATTCAACAAGCATGGCGTAAATCCCGAACGTCTTGGTTTCTTCGACAATAGGACCAAGAAAGTCAATTTCCTCAATTGCTACAACTTTATTGATATGACGATGGATACACTCCCGGTCACCGGCGGCACGACAACGTGCGACGCAATGTGGATGGGCGTGCCCGTGGTGACGCTGGTCGGCGACAGCTACCATCAGCGTATCAGCTACGCGCTGCTCAGCCACGTTGGCTTGGACGAGTTGTGCACCAATACGCCCGATGCGTTTGTGAAGGCCTCGGTCGATCTCGCCAACGACGTCGATTCGCTGAAGTTCCTGCGCCAGAATCTGCGCAACGTCCTGCGCGATTCCTATCTGTGCGATGGCCCTCGCTACGCCAAGAATTTCTGCGATGTCATGGAAAACGTAGCCCGCGAACACGGGCTGACTTAGGTACCGACCGGGACAATTTTCCGTTCCTTGGAAACACTGGGCGAGAGAGTCCGCTTCCTTGGCTAACCTCGCAATTTTTTAGGCGCGCCTGCTGAGGTTGTTGAAGGGCGCGATTGCAATAACAAAGCCGGGCTCATGCTTCTTGGATCAGCGCCCAACATCCACTTAGTCGCGGAAAATGTCGGCCATCAAATTTTCCTTCGAGTGGCCGAACGAGGCGTCCCTGCCACGGCCGAAGACGATGGTGCCCGACGGCGTGTCGCGATCGATGAGCTGCGCGCCCTGGGCGACGACGGTGCCATCGCCGACCTTCGAGGTGCCGAGGATGGCGCTATTGGGGAACATCAGGACGCGCTCGCCGATCTCCGGCCGCGCACCCTTGCTTTGGCCGACAGTGCAGTTCTGGTAAATCGCGAAGCGGTTGCCGTAGGTCGTGCGCACCAGCACGATGCCAACCGAATGGCCGATGAAAAATATTTCCGGCAATTCGGTCTGATAGAAACACTCGAACCCGTGTAACGCCTTGTTTAGATAAAACAATTTTGTGCAAATATTCTCGTTCTCACGGTTCCTCCAGATAGTGTTGGCGAGGTAGTAGACGAAGATGCAGTATTGCGAGGAGTGCAGGTAGTCGAAAGTCGCCCGTGGCCACATTCGGACGCCATTGATACAACGTTCGAGCCGTTCCAGGGTCTCGTCGAGGTCGCTATTGATGAATGCTCGCGCATCGCCCAAATGGTCGGGAAAAAAATTTCCGACCTGCGCCGCCACGTAGTCTAGCAATTGAGCGCGGTTGATGTTGCGGAGCTTCATCTGCTGACCATCTACTCCGCCGCTGCGATCTGCTCGAGGGCCGATTCTTTGGTGGCGGTGTGCTTGAGATCGCCTTTGAAGTAGGCGATCACTGCGTCGGCCACCGTCTTCATATCTTCGGTCGCCATCTGCGAATGCAGCGGCAGGGTGACGATCTCATTGCCGGCGAGATCGGAAACCGGAATATCGCCGCGCCGGCAGTCTTCGAGAATCTTGAAGTGATGACCGGGTTGCCAATGCACGCCGGTATCGACGCCAGCGGTGCCCATGGCGGTGCGGAAATCATTGCGCAGCTCGGCCGGTACCCGCATCACGAAGATGAAAGGTGTAATGGTCTTCAGGTCGATCTCGGGCAGGCGGATGTCGCTAATTCCGGCTAGCCGGTCGATGTAGTAGCCGCAAGCGGCCCGCCTTGTTTCGGCGATATGCTCGATTTTCTTAAGCTGCTGCAGGCCAATCGCCGCGTGCAGGTTCAGTAGGTGATAGCGATAACCTTCGCCATCGACATGGAAAGTCCAGGCTCGCTTGTTCTGGTACATCACTGCCGGCGGTTGACCCATTCCGAGGATGCGCATTTGGTGAACCTGCCCCAGCTCCTCATCGTTGTTAACGATGATGGCGCCGGCATCGAGGCAGGTCAGCGTCTTGACCGGATCGAAACTCATCATGCACAAATCGGAGAAACTGCCGACCATGCGGCCGTGGTGGGTCGAATTGAACGAATGGGCGGCATCGTGCACCACCCGCAACCCGTGTTCAGCAGCAAATATCTCGACTGCTTCGTAGTCCGCCAGCGAGGATGCGTAGTCGATGAACAAAACCGCCTTGGTACGCTTGCCGACTAGCATTTTGGCGCTTTGCAAGTCGATAGTGAGGCTGTCATCCAGGATGTCGCACAGGACCGGTTCAGCCCCCACCTGCAGGATTGCCTGGAAGTCGGAGACGCAATTGAACGATGGCGTGATGACTTCGTCCCCCGGTCCCACGCCGGCCAGCACAAGCGCCAGATGCAACGCCGAGTGACCGGTATTGACCAGCGCCAGGCGTTTGTCCTTGAGGCCCAGATGATCTGTCAACGCGCGTTCGAGTTGATCGACATAGCTGCCCATACCGAGCCATCCCATTTCGAGGGATTTCACGGCGGCGCCGATCTCGTCGGCTTCAATCAGCGGCTTGAAAACAGGAACGTTGGTCATCGTCTTGGCCTTTAGTATTTATCGACTTGTTTGCGGTTACTCGGCGGCCTGCGGCAAGGCGAAGCGGCCCCGCCCGCGGATGCCCACGGACCTGGCCGGGGAGCCGATATTGATCGAGTAGGGAGCGACCTCGTGGCGCACCAGCGATCCGGCGGCGAGGACCGAGCCGCGCCGCATCACCGTGCCGTCAAGGAGCACGCAATTGGCGCCAATCCAGACATCGTCTTCTAGTATGATGCCACCGCGACTGGCGAGGAAGCGCTGTTGGTTGATCGGCTGGTCGGGATCGCGGAATTCGTGGTTGGTCGGGGCGATCGTAGTGTTGGCGCCGATAGCGACATCGATGCCGATATGCACGCCGTTGCCGATATAGATCACCACTCCGGAATTGATTGAGCAATTGCGACCGATATGGACATCGCCTTCACCGCCGGCGGCCTTGATCTTGACAAAGGAATCTATGTTTGCGCCGTCTTCGATGACGATCTTGCTGCCGCGCACCGAATCCTCGATGTCGGCGAATGACGAGATATGCGCCTTCGGCGAAATGCTCAGCATGTGAGGGCTTCCTTGTGGGGCAGCGAATCGCTCCAGAACAACAGTTCGCTGTCGCGTTGGGAGAGGATCGGGTCGGCGATCGGCCAGTCGATAGCCAGGTCGGGATCGTCCCAGCGGATGCCCCTTGCTTCCTCGGCACGGTAGCGCCCGGCGATCTGGTAGAAGATTTCGGTATCGTCGGCGAGAGCCTGGAAACCGTGGGCGCACCCTTCGGGGATGTAAACCATGCGACGATTGCTCGATGTGAGATCGACCCCCACCCAGGTGCCCTCGGTAGGCGAGCCCGGCCGGATATCGACGATCACGTCGAAGGATGCGCCGGCTGTGCAGCGGACCAGTTTGGCTTCCTCGAAGGGTGCCGCCTGATAGTGCAATCCGCGCAAGGTGCCGCGTTTGTGGTTGTGCGAAGCGCCGCACTGATCGAAAGGCCGTGTCAGCCCGTGGTCGGCGAATTCATCGCGGCACCAGGTTCGCGCAAAGCTCCCACGGCGGTCCTCGACGGGTTGCGGCTCGATGATGTAGGCGCTGTGGATCGCCATTCGGCGGAAGATCATGGCAGCACCTCGACCTCTGGGATCGGCACGACGAAGCGTCCTCCCCATTTTTTAATAAATTTCATCTTCCCGACGATCTCCTCCTTGATGTTCCAAGGCAGGATAAGGACATAGTCGGGCTTGCGTTTAGCGATCACGCCGGGGTCGAGAACCGGTATGTGGCTGCCGGGCAGAAGCCGTCCTTGCTTGTGGGGGCTGACATCGACGGTGTAGGGCAGCAACTCGGGTCCGATGCCGCAATAATTGAGCAGGGTGTTCCCCTTGGCCGGCGCGCCGTAGCCGGCGATCGACTTGCCGGACCATTTGATACCGGCAAGAAAATTGCACAGATCTTGGCGTACGGCGCGTACCCTGGCCTCAAATTGCCGGTAGACGTCAATGCGGTTGAGACCGGCTTTTCGCTCGGCCGCCATGATACGCCTGGGGTTGGTCGTTGCCGCGTGACCGCTATCTTCCCGGCAGGCGAAAAGCCGAAGCGATCCGCCGTGGGTCGGCAGTTCCTCGACGTCGAACACCTTCAATCCGTGGATTTTGAGGATGCGCTCGGCGGTGGTCAGCGAAAGGTAAGAATAGTGCTCGTGGTAGATGGTGTCGAACTGGGTCTCGGCGAGCAGATTAAGCAGGTGCGGAAACTCAATCGTCAACACTCCCGAGGGGCGCAGCGCCTGACGCAAGCCGGCGACGAAGTCGTTGATATCGGGGACGTGGGCGAGAACGTTGTTGGCAATAAGCAAGTCGGCCTGCTTGCCCCGCTCGGCGAGGCGATTGGCGGTCTGCACGCCGAAGAAACGCACGAGGGTAGGGATATCCTTGCTCTCGGCAACTTCGGCGACGTTTGCCGCCGGTTCGATGCCGAGGACCGGGACTCCGCGCTCCTTGAAGAATTGCAACAGATACCCATCGTTGCTCGCCACCTCGACAACGCGGGCGTTTTCATCGATCTCGAAGCGCTCCACCATCGCCGAGCAATAGGTACGCGCATGCTCGAGCCAACTGTTGGAGTAAGATGAAAAGTATGCGTAGTCGCTGAATATTTCTTCCGGGCTTTCATGGGCCGGAAGCTGCACTAGGAAGCATGCTCCGCAAACAAAAGCGTGGAGCGGAAAGTAGCGCTCGGAATGGCTGATGGCGGCCGGGTCGATATAGGAATTGGCCAGCGGCGTCTTGCCGAGATCAACAAAGCTCTCGGTAAGCGGCGATTCACAGAACCGGCAATCACCGACTGCTTGGATGTTGGCTGAGGCTTCGCCGGGCATCGATCAAGCGCTCTGCTTGACGGGCTGCTCATCGGTCGAGACGACCGCGGCCTCGTAAGCGGCGATTTGCTCGAGCGAAAGGGAATGCATGTTCGAGCCGTTGTAGAAGGCGCGATACCACTGGACGGTGCGGGCAAGCATTTCCTCGACATCCCAGGTCGGGCGCCAGCCCAGAGTGCCCCAGGCACGCGCTGAATTGAGGGAGAGCAGGCGGGCCTCGTAAGGCTTGACCCGTTTATCGACCTTCCAGACCGCGTCCTTTCCCCAAAGCCGCTTTAGAGACTCGACGACTTCTGAGACGGGGCGCGCAAATTCTTCGGCCGGGCCTAGATTCCAGGGACAGGCGAAGGCGTGAGCGTCGCCATATAGACGCTCACCAAGCAACAACAACCCGCGCACCGGATCGAGCGCATGCTGCCAGGGCCGCACCGCATCCGGGCTGCGAATCCATAGTTTCTGCCCGCTGGCGAAGGCCCTCATCGCGTCTGGCACCAAGCGTTCATCGGCCCAGTCGCCGCCGCCGACAACGTTGCCGGCGCGCACCGTGGCCACCCCGACGGGATTATCGCCTTCGCTCAAATAGCTTTGCCTGTAGGCCTCGACGACGAACTCCGCAGAGGCTTTGCTGGCACCGTAGGCTTCCCGACCGCCGAGGCGGTCGGTCTCGCGATAACCCCACACCCATTCGCGATTGTCGTAGACTTTGTCGGTGGTGAAGACGGCGACGGCGCGCACGCTTTGCGGTCGACGCACCGCCTCCAGCAGATTGACCGTGCCCATAACATTGGTGGCGAAGGTATGGACTGGCTCAAAAAATGCAGTCCGCACCAACGGCTGGGCGGCCAGGTGAAAGACAATCTCGGGCTCGCCATCGGCGACTGCTTGCGACAGGACGTTGAGATCGGTCACGTCGGCGATGATCGAGGTCATGCCACCGGCGATATTGGCGCATTCGAAAAAGTTCGGTTCGCTCGGCGGTTTGAGTGAATAACCCACGACCTGAGCGCCGAGCTTCTGCAGCCACAGGCACAACCAACCACCAATAAACCCGGTATGGCCGGTGACGAAGACGTGGCGGCCGTGCCAGAACCCCTGCTCTACGCCGATAGCCGGCATGTGTCCCAACTCTGCCAAGGTGCCTGGCCGCTCGCCCACATCTCGTTCAACAACTGCGTCTCGCGGACGGTGTCCATGCATTGCCAGAACCCGTCATGCTGGTAGACCCCGAGTTCGGCCTCGCCTGCTAGAGTTTCGAGCAGGCCGGTCTCAAGCGGCAGGTCGTCGCCCGGATTAACCCGCTCGAAACTGCGCCGCTCGAAAGCAAAAAAACCGCCATTGATCCAACCGTCGGCGACTTGCGGCTTCTCGCGAAACGAGCTTACCGATCCGTCGTTTATGGCCAACTCGCCGAAGCGAGATGAGGGATGCACCGCGGTGACCGTGGCCAGCTTGCCCGAAGATCGATGCTGGGCAAGCAGGGCATTCAGATCGACATCCGAAAGACCGTCGCCGTAGGTCGCAAGAAATGTGTTGCCGCGGACATAACGAAGCGCCTTCTTAATGCGCGATCCGGTTTGGGTTTCGGGGCCGGTTTCAGCCAGCACGATCCGCCAGTCCTCGCCGTACCCGTTCGAAAGGGTTTCCAGCGAACCGTCGCGGAAATCGATCGCTACGTCGGAATTGTTCAGCTCGTAATTGAGGAAATAATCGCGGATGATGTCGCCCTTGTAGCCCAGGCAGAGGACGAAGTTTCGCACCCCGAATTGGTGATAATGTTTCATGATGTGCCAAAGGATCGGCCGGCCTCCGATCTCGACCATCGGCTTGGGCTTGAACTCGGTCTCTTCGCGCAAGCGCGTGCCGAGGCCGCCGCACAGGATGACCGCGTAGAGATCGCTCAATGGTTGCTCGCGATCTTGTTTCCTCATGGCTCGCCAATCATCGTCATTGTCCCGCAAAGCGGCGCGCCGCATCTCGGCCACCGCGGCGCCGCGCCGCAACTTGATTTGGTTACCAGTGCCGTGCTGAAGACGACTGGTCCGCTTACCGCCAGGATGATCATCGGTCATGGTAAATTATTGCTTAAATATCGATGTTTTCCGGGGCTAGTACATTCTGACCGCTAGATTTCGTGGCGGATCGGGTAAGCGGCGTTGGGCAGTACGTGCTGAACTGCCGTGCGCAGCTTGGTATCGATCAGGATTGGCGCACGCAAATTTACCGTCAGCGTCGTCTTTTTTTTACTTTTGTGGACGGTAACGATCAACATGACCGCGACGTCCTCGGGGGCGATGGCCAACGCCTCACACGCGTGCTTAAGGTCGTCTTCATGGATATGATCAGGCAAGCCTTCCAATGGCAGGATGAGAAACCCCAAGCCGCTGTCGTCGAGGCTCTTCATCAGCCTGAAATTGCCAAACGCCGGGTCGGGCAGATTACCGATCCCAAATT
>JAPULJ010000418.1 GCA_027295145.1 Alphaproteobacteria bacterium
GCGGGAATTTGCGGCGCCAGCTCGGCAATGACGGCGCTATAGAGAGCGCGCTTGAAGGGCACGATCAGCGTACTCAAGCGGTCTATTTCGGCCCATTTCCAGGTTCGGAACTCCGGATGTTCAGTGTCGAGGCGGATATCGTCGTCGCTGGCTAGGAAGCGGTAGGCGAACCATTTCTGGGTCTGCCCCCGGTAACGCCCACCCCACAGCCGGCCGGCGAGTGCGGGCGGGAAGTCGTAATCGAACCAGCCGACGGTTTCGGCAATGATCTCGGCGGCGTCAGTGCCAATTTCTTCGGCCAATTCGCGCATCGCCGCTTCGGCCGGCGTCTCGCCCCCCTCGATCCCCCCTTGCGGCATTTGCCAAGCTTCCTGTGACTTGTCGAGGCGCTGGGCGACGAAAACCAGTCCGGCTTGGTTGATCAGCATGATGCCGACGCCTTGACGGTATCCGGCCCGAGGCGCGCTGCCCGGCGCGCTGGCGGACCCATAGTCGTTGGACCCAACTCCGTTGTCGGGTATCACTTGCCCTTCATCCCGGCCTCGGCGGCTACGGTAATCGGGACCGCGGTCACGCCCTCCGCCCGCAAGCGCCGCATCCAGGCGATGATCATCTCGATGGTCACCGGGTAGAGCCTGCCGAGGGCGACCCCGAGGCCGGTTTTCTTAGTTGCCACGGTGATCTGGTTTAAGCGTGCGGAGATTGATATCCGCGAGGGGTCGTCGTCGATCCAACCGGTCGCGCTAGCGTTGGGCAGCCCTAGAACGACACTCAGTTTGGTGCCTTGCCCACCGCCGCTGGAGGCGGCCGAAGAGTCGAGAAACATAAGGCCGCGCCTCTTCATCTCACCGAGGACGGGCAACAAGTGCCGGCGCGAGGCGATGAAGCGTCGCCCCATATGCGGAATAATCCCGACATATCCCGGAAATCGCGCCATCGACCATTTCAGAAGGGTGATGTTCTGGCTCTCCGTATTCGTGGTCAGCAGGGTCTGCTCGCCGGGATCGTGAATTGGGTAGCCGATTGGCTCCATCGGCACCGCGAGCAGGACCTCGTGCCCGGCGATGCGGGCGGCCTTGACCTGCTCGACAAGCCGTTCGGCGTAAGGCGAGAATCCGAGGGTGACGGCGGGCGGAAGCTCGTCGATGGCTTTCTTGGTCATTTTTTGGTTGAGCCCCAGATTGGTCAGGACGATAGCGATCCTTGGCGGATTGGCGTTGCCGGCGAGCCTCGTTCGGTAAACCCGCCAAGGCATGCGCCCATCGAGACCGATACGCGGCAGGGTGCCGGTCGGCCCGTTCTCGAGCAGCGCCGGATCGACGACGACCGGCCGGATGGCCACCGCCCGCTCCTCCGAGGCCGGCGATAGCGACACGCGCATCCCGCCATCACCGCTCAGATAGAGCCAGACGAGCGCACCGATTGCGGCGGTCGTCAGAAGGATGAAAATAATCCTCGGCAATCGCATCGCCCAACGCCGGGTCATGATCGCCGCCGAAACCCGCGCCGGCGCCAGCTCGCGCGTTGTCGGCCGGTCAATTGACCGCGCGGGATTTAAACAACGCAATCCCGCGCAAGAGGTCGATGGCCCGGGAGAGCTGATAGTCCTGAGCGGGTTTGGCTTTCTTCGCCGCCGTGCCCTTGGTTTTGTCGGGCGCCGGTTTTGTTTCGACGCCTTCTTTCTTCTTATCGCCCTTCTTATCGCCCTTCTTATCGCCGTCCTTGCCCATTTTCTCGCGTTTTCTCTGCTTGGTGTCGAGCGCGCGGCGCAGATCCGCCTCCCGCCGCCGCCGGCCATTTTTAACGGTCTCGATTTTCGCCTGCTCGACAACGATGTCGGGGTCGATCCCCTTGGCCTGGATCGATCGGCCCGAAGGAGTGTAGTAGCGTGCCGTGGTCAGGCGCATGGCGCTGCCCTGGCGCAAGGGTATGATGGTCTGGACCGAACCTTTGCCAAAGGACCGCGTGCCCAGGATGATAGCGCGGCGGTGATCCTGCAGCGCGCCGGCGACGATCTCCGAGGCTGACGCCGAACCGCCATTGATCAGCACGACTATTGGAAGCCCTTCGGCGAGATCGCCAGGCCGGGCATTGTAACGCTGGGCGCTTTGCTTCTTGCGCCCGCGCGTCGAGACGATCTCGCCCTTGCTCAGAAAGACGTTGGAAACGTTAATCGACTGGGTGAGGAGCCCGCCGGGATTATTGCGCAGATCCAACACCACACCGATCAATTTGCTGCCCAGCTCCTTCTTGAATCGCGCCATAGCCGCCTTGACACCGGGGGTGGCGCGTTCATTGAAGGAGGTGATGCGTATATAGCCGACATTGCCCTCGATCCTCACCCGCACCGTGCGAATGCGGATGACCGCGCGGACGATGGTGATCTGCAGCGGTTTGACGCCCTTGCGCCGGACGGTTATGACGATCTTTGTGCCCACCCGCCCGCGCATTTTCTCGACCGCCTCGCTGAGGGTAAGGCCGAGGACCGGCTTACCGTCGATGTGAGTGATCAGGTCGCCCGGCTGCACCCCAGCGCGCGCCGCTGGTGTTTCGTCGATCGGCGAGACGACTTTGACCAAGCCGTTCTCCATGGAAACCTCGATGCCCAGGCCGCCGAACTCGCCGCGGGTCTGGACCTGCATTTCCTTGAAGGTCTTGGCGTCCATGTAGCTTGAATGGGGATCGAGACGGCTGAGCATGCCCCGGATCGCCGATTCAATGAGCTTCTGATCGGTGACCTTCTCGACGTAATCCTTACGCACGCGCTCGAAGACCGCACCGAACAGATCGAGTTGACGATAGGTGTCGGATCGGTTGCTCTCGGTGGCTGCTGGCAGGGGCAGCACGAAGAAAGCCAAAACGACAAGCGTCATTGCAATCGACTTGCGATTCATCCGTTCACCTTCATCCGTTTTTCGCCGCCGCCAGGGGCAGCGGATTGATGGGTTGGCCGTTTCGCCGCATTTCCAGGTAGAGCTTAGTGTTATCCGATTGTGTCAGGCTCATGGCACCAACTGGCTCGTTGGCCACCAGCCACTGGTTCACCGAAACGTCGATCCGCGAGAGGCCGGCGATTAGCGTATGATATCCCCCGCCATGGGCGATGATCAAGATTTGGCCGTAGTCGCGGAACGGTCCGGCGAAGACGATCTGGCCATCGAAAGTGGCAATGACCTGGGCGCCGCGCCGCGCCTGAATAACGATGCCTTTGCTGCCGGCGCCCGAAGCGGTCCTCTGCCCGAAGCGGCGCACGATGCGG
This sequence comes from Alphaproteobacteria bacterium, assembly GCA_027295145.1. Lineage (GTDB taxonomy): Bacteria > Pseudomonadota > Alphaproteobacteria > JAPULJ01 > JAPULJ01 > JAPULJ01. The sequence goes on from JAPULJ010000418.1 coordinate 3,260, forward strand.
CCGCGCACCGGCAGGGCGATGCGGCTGCCGGCGGCGGTGAAAATTCTGATCAGTTTGGGCCTTGAACGGGGACGATGCCGGGTCCCTGCACGCGCTGCACGCCGAGCCTTGGCTTGGCTCTGAACCCGGCGCAAGAGATCGCGTAGGCCCGAAGCCTCGGCCGCCAAGGCGCGCAAGCTCGCACTGGCTTCCGCCCGCTGTTTGGCAGTTCTCCGGCGCAATGCCCGGTGCCTGCCAAGAATACTGGCAAGACGCGCGCGATCATCGGCAAGCTTGGTGGTCGACCGGCGGATGGCGGCGCCGCGCCGGGTGCCGACGGCGCGGGCGGTTGCAAGGATTGCGGCGCGCTGTTGAAGCGGCAATATCTTTCGCTCAAGACCGGGCAGGGTGGCACGCAGCACCAGCGCGCTTCGCACCAGCGCATTGGCCTTCCGGGGGCTGGCGATCAACGTTTCCGGCGGTCTCAGAGCCAGGCGCTGGAGCGCCGCCAGGGTAGCCGCGATCTCAGCCCGCCGAGCCAGGATCGAGCGGCGCGCGGCAGCCTCGCGCCGTTTCGAGTTCGCCAGCTTTCTCTCGAGCCTCGATAGGGCGGCTTCGCTGTTCTGCACTGCCCGGGCGGATGTGACCATCTGCGACCGCAGGCGCGCGATTTCTTTCTTTAGCTCGCTATCTTTGCGGCGCAGGGTATCGGCCCGGCGCTCGCCGCGCTTGATCTCATTTTCGACGGATTTGAGGTCGCGTTTGCCTTGGGCTGCTGCCGGCCCGGCAATGGTGACGAAACCGAGCACCGCCATTAGGAATAGAAACGCGCTGCCGGCGCGGGCAAGGTGCCACCGTTCAGACTGAATGGGTCCAGACTGAATGGGTTCAGGCCGCAGAGGTTCAGGCCGAAGCGTGCTGGGGCGCCGTGGCAAGCGCGTCTCCTTTTTCGATAATCAGTGAGCGGCCGGTCATCGCAGTTGGCTGGGACAGGCCGAGTACGCCGAGCAGCGTCGGCGCCACGTCGGCGAGAGTGCCGTCGCGCAAACCCCTACCAATTTCCGGTCCTGCCAGCACGACCGGCACCAGATGCGTGGTGTGCGCGGTGTGCGGCTGGCCGGTCCTCGCGTCAGTCATCGATTCGGCATTGCCGTGGTCGGCCGTGATCAGCAGCGCGCCGTGGGCAATGCTTACCGCTTCAAGCAGCCGTCCGAGGCAGCGATCCACCGTCTCGACCGCTTCGACCGCTGCTTTCATGATCCCGGTATGGCCGACCATATCGGTGTTGGCGTAGTTGACCACTATGAGGTCGTAAGTACCGGTCTCGATCGCCTCGACCAGCCGGTCGGTCACCTCCTCGGCCGACATTTGGGGTTGCAGATCGTAGGTCGCGACTTTCGGCGAAGGAACCAGGATGCGGTCCTCGCCGGTAAATTCTCTCTCCCGCCCACCGTTCAGAAAGAACGTGACGTGGGCATATTTTTCGGTCTCGGCGATACGCAGTTGTTTGAGCCCGGCCCGCGAGACGACATCTCCCAGCGTATCGGTAAGGTTCTCGGCCGCGAACAGCGTCGGCAGGCGCCGGCTCAATTTCCTGGAGTAATCGGCCATCCCAGCCAGTGCGGCGAACCTCACCATTCGCTTGCGCGTGAAGCCGTCGAAAGCATCGTCGGTCAGCGCGGTTAAGATTTGGCGTGCCCGGTCAGCGCGGAAATTGACCATCAGCAGCCCGTCGCCATCCGCCATGCCGGCATAGTCGCCGATCGCCATGGGGTGCACGAATTCGTCGCTTAAACTACCAGCGTAGCTTTCCTCAATGCCAACGGGTCCATCGTCTGCCCGTTCGCCCTCGGCATCGACCAGGCACCGGAAGGCCATCTCGATCCGCTCCCAGCGCTTGTCGCGATCCATCGCGTAGTAGCGCCCGCTTACTGTCGCGAGCCGGACCAGCGGACTGTCCTTCACATCTTCGAGGAAGCTTTTCAGGTAACCAACAGCGCTCATCGGCGGCGTATCGCGCCCGTCAAGGAAGGCATGGACGAAGACCGGTACGCCGCTTCCGGCGATGATCTTCGCCAGCGCCTTTATATGATCCTGATGGGCGTGGACCCCGCCGGGGGACATCAACCCCATCAGGTGGGCGCTGCCGCCGCTGGAAATGAGCGATTCGATGAAGGCGCTCAAGACCGGATTGCCGGCCAGCTCGTCGCCCGCAATCGCCGCATTGATGCGCGGCAGATCCTGCAAAACCACCCGCCCGGCGCCGATATTGGTGTGCCCGACCTCGGAATTGCCCATCTGGCCGGCAGGCAGCCCCACGGCCTCCGCCGACGCATCGAGCAGCGCGTGCGGGCAGGTAGCCAGCAACCGGTCCCACACCGGCGTTTGCGCCTGAGCGATGGCGTTGTTTTCACGATCCTCGCGATGCCCCCAACCGTCGAGGATGCACAGGATCACAGGGCGCCGAAGGCGGCTTTGTGTCATGGCCGATATATAGGGTAAGGCTGTGCGCTGCGGTAGGGGCGGCGGGTTGCGAACGAACCCTACCCCCGGTGATATGGGTGCCCGCGCAGGATGGCTTCGGCGCGATAGAGCTGTTCGGCGAGCATGGCGCGGACCATCAGGTGGGGCCAGGTCATGGGGCCGAGGGACAGTACCAGCGATGCGCGTTTTATGAGCGCCCGGTCGAGACCCTCTGCGCCGCCGATGATGAAGGCGAGGTCAGCGATACCCTCGTCCCGCCAGCGGCCGATGCGCGAGGCAAATGCGCGGCTTGACAGCCCCGATCCGGTTTCGTCGAGGGCGATCAGGATTGCGCCGTCGGGCACGGCGCTAAGTAGGCGTTCGGCTTCCTTCGACCGGCGCTCCTGGGGCCCAAGTTTGGCGCCGTCCTCGAATTCCTTAAGCTGGATCGGCCAACTCAATCGTTCGGCAAAGGTCTCATAAAGTGTCCGCTCAGGCCCGCGACGGAACTTACCCGCGGCAGCGATGGTTATGCGCATAGTCGTCTTTGCCCCGGCCTCGCTGGCGCATTTAAGCTATCAGCTCGGCGCCGCCGGCCGATTTGGGTCGCTCCCGGCCCCACAGTTTTTCGAGATTGTAAAAATCGCGGACCTCGGGGCGGAAAAGGTGGACGATGACGTCGCCGGCGTCGACCAGTACCCAGTCGCCCTGGCGCAATCCCTCGTTGGGCACCGGTTTGAGCCCCGATGCCTTGAGCCGCTCGATGAGGTGCCCGGCAGTGGCGGCGACGTGGCGCTGCGAGCGCCCGGTAGCGATCACCATGAAGTCGGCGATGCTGGATTTGCCCTCTAGGTCGATGACGACGATGTCCTCCGCCTTGTCTGCCGCCAGTTGATCCTCGATCTCCTTCAAGAGCCGTTTGGGGCTTTGCTTGGGAGGTTTCTTTCGTCGGGCTATGGTTGTCTCCTCATCGCGGGATACGTTCAGTCGATCCCGCCGGCGCTGTCCGCGTTAGGCCCACGGGCTCTTATCGTGCTGGCCGAGGTCGGGTCAAGCCGCATGCGGCAGAAAACCCACGCCGGCGGCGCCAGCGCGGCCAAAACGCGCGCCGAGCCTTCCGGCACCCGGTTGCGGCGGTAACGCCTGGCCGCCGCCCCGGCAAGCGCATGTAAAGAATAGGAAGGTCGCGCAAAAACCGCAACGGGAACGGCCTCGAAAATTTTCCGCCAGCGGTCCCATTTCGGAACTTGCACCAGATTGTCGGCGCCCATCAGCCAGACGAACCGGTTGCGCGGAAAGTGCCTAGTGAGGGAAGCCAGCGTATCGGCGGTGCGTCTTGTGCCGAGCTGAACTTCGATATCACTGACCATCAGGCGCGGGTGGCGCGCCACCATTCGGGCCGCCGCCAGTCGTTGTGCGAAGGGCGCCATGCCGGCGGCGGGTTTAAGTGGGTTCTGCGGTGAGACCAGCCACCAGATAAAGTCGAGTTCCAGCCGCCGCATTGCCTCGAGGCTAAGATGCATGTGCCCTGAATGGGCCGGGTTGAAGGACCCTCCGAGGAGGCCGATCCGCAATCCCCGGCCGGCGCACGTCACGGCGGGAAAGCGATTCTGCGGTGATGCCATCGGCGCGCTTTTCACCGGCGCCGTGTAGGTGGTTTCCGAAGCGGCTTCATGCGCGGTAGCATGGCGCATCCCACTCTCTGGGCAATCGCGTAAAACCCACGGTCCTCAATAAACTGGTCCTTGAAAATGGCGAACAACGATCGAAGCTCCGACCAAAACCCCTACCGCGCCCCCAAGGCCTACAGGAATGAGAAGTTTCTGGATAGTCCAGAGGCGCGGAGCTTGCGGCTTCTTTCCGAATATATCGAGCCGTTGGAACGCTTCGAGCATTACGGTATCCAGGACACAATCCTGTTCTTCGGCTCGGCCCGTATTCTTTCGCAAGAAGAAGCGGAAACTGCGCTTAAGGCGGCGAAGCGCAAGAAGGAAGGAATCGAGCGGGCCGAAACCGCGCTCGGGATGGCGAAATACTACGAAGCGACACGCGACCTCGCCAGGCGCATCACCACGTGGTCGAAAGGGCTCAAGGGCTCGGGCCCGCGCTTCGTTGTCTGCTCGGGCGGGGGGCCAGGGATTATGGAGGCTGCCAACCGCGGCGCATCGGAAGCCAAGGGCGATAATATCGGACTCGGCATCTCCCTGCCCTTCGAGCAGAGCGGCAACGAATACATCACCCACAAGCTGACCTTCGAGTTCCATTACTTCTTCATGCGCAAATTCTGGTTCCTCTATATGGCCAAGGCGATGGTCATCATGCCGGGCGGCTTCGGAACCATGGACGAGCTTTTTGAATCGCTGACTCTGATGCAGACCGGCAAGATGAAGAAACATATGCCGATCGTGCTTTTCGGCACCGACTTCTGGGACGCCGTCATGGATCTCGACGCCATGGCCAAATTCGGCACCATCAGCGAGGACGACGTCGGACGCCTGTTCCGGACCAATTCGGTCGACGAGGCCTTCGACTACATTACCGGCGAGCTGGCTGGCGAGGCGCTGGATAAACCGGGCGGGTATTTGTGATCGATCGAGGTGAGGAGAAATAGGAATATTACGGGCGAACCTGTCCGGCTCCGCGCACCACGTATTTGTAGCTCGTCAGTTGCTCGGCGCCGACGGGCCCTCGGGCGTGAAGTTTGCCGGTCGAGATGCCGATCTCGGCGCCCATTCCGAATTCACCGCCGTCGGCGTATTGGGTCGAAGCGTTCCACATGAGAATTGCCGAATCGAGGGCTGAGAGAAATCGCTCGGCGGTTGCCGCGTCTTCGGTGACGATGGCTTCGGTGTGGTGCGAGCCGTGGCGGGCGATATGTTCGATCGCCTCCTCGACCCCATCGACGAGCTTGACCGAGAGGATGGCGTCGAGGTGCTCGGTGTCCCAGTCTTCCTTGACTGCCGGAATGACACGGGCATCGAGTTTGCAAACCGGCGCATCGCCGCGCAGCTCGCAGCCGGCTTCGGCCAGCGCATCGAGGATTGCCGGCAGGTGGCTTTGCGCGGCGCGCTTGTCGACCAGCAGCGTCTCGGCCGCCCCGCACACGCCTGTTCGCCGCATCTTGGAATTGAGCACGATGTCGCGCGCCATCTCTGGCTTCGCCGCGCCGTCGACATAGACGTGGCACAGCCCCTCGAGATGGGCAATTACCGGAATGCGGCTTTCGCGCTGGACCCGCTCTATCAACCCCTTGCCTCCGCGCGGGATGATGATGTCGATCAGCCCAGCCAGGGTCAGCATGGCGCCGACACCAGCGCGGTCGGTGGTCGGGATAAGCTGGATCGCGGCGCCCGGCAAACCGCCAGCGATCAGTCCGGCTTGCAGGCAATTTGCGATGGCGCGCGAGGAATGGAATGATTCCGAACCACTGCGCAGGATCGCCGCATTGCCCGATTTGAGGCACAACCCGCCGGCGTCGGCGGTCACGTTGGGCCGCGACTCGTAGATGATGCCGATGACGCCGAGCGGCGTGGCGACGCGGGAAATACTGAGCTCATTCGGCCGCTTCCATTCGGCGAGGACGCGGCCCACCGGATCGGGCAACTTGGCGACATCTTCCAGGCCCTTGGCGATCGCCTCGATGCGGTCTTCATCGAGCGCCAGGCGGTCGCGCATGGAATCGCTTAGCTTCTCGCCGTGTAAGCGAAGATCTTCGGCGTTGGCGCTAAGAATATCGCCAGAACCCGCGCGGATCGCCGCCGCCGCGGCGCGCAGCGCCTCGTCCTTCTGCTGGCTCGCGGCATTGGCCAGCGTGACCGAAGCTTCGCGGGCAGCCTTCGCCAACGCCTCGATCTGCTGGTGGATGCTTTCCTCTGCTAGCGAGGCCTTTGTTGGTGAGGCGACTTCGTTCATAACGGGTCCGTCCGGGCAGAGCTGGCGCGGCGCGCATACTGCGCTTTTCGGTTTGGAGCGGCAAGTGCGTGTGGGAGCAGGATAGATGGTGTGGGACCCCGGGCTCTACGAGAAATATGCCGGTCCCCGAATGCGGCCCGGGCTCGACCTGATTGCCCGCATCGTCCCGCCCGAGCTGCGCAGGATCTATGATCTTGGATGCGGGCCGGGTCGGCTGACCGCCTGCCTCGCCGAGCGGTGGACGCAAGCCCACATCACCGGCGTTGACAGTTCCTCCGAAATGCTGGCCAAGGCGCGCGAGGACTATCCGGCGCTGTCATGGGTCAAGGGCGAAATCGCCGACTGGTCCCCGGACGAGCCGCCCGATTTGATCTTCTCGAATGCGGCGCTGCACTGGCTAGGGGACCATGCGCGGCTATTTCCGCGTCTCTTGGGTGCGCTGGCGCCGGGCGGCGTATTGGCTGTGCAGATGCCACGCAATTTCGATGCGCCATCGCATACGCTCATCGCTGATGTGATCCGCGAGCGGGATTTGTCGCGCGCGCTTCCCATTCGGGGCGCGCCGGTTGCGCACCCGGAAACCTACTACGATATTCTGGCCCCACACGCGGCGAGCCTCGAGATATGGGAGAGCACCTATTTGCAGACGCTCGAGGGCGAGGACCCGGTGCTCGAATTCGTCCGCGCCACCGCCTTGCGCCCGGTGATCGAGGCGCTTGCGGGTGAGGAGCGGGATACATTCATCGGCGACTATCGTGAGCGCCTCAGGGTCGCCTATCCTCGGCGCACGGACGGCGTGACGCTGTTCCCATTTCGCCGCCTTTTCATCGTTGCGATAGCGATGGAATAGAAGGCAATCCCCTTTTAGTCCGAACCGTCCAG
>JAPULJ010000419.1 GCA_027295145.1 Alphaproteobacteria bacterium
CCAGCTGCACTCCACGGAGCCTACAGCGTCACTTCCGCCAAGAATCGAGAACCACACGAAGCACTTCTGCTGTTGTTTGGGAGGCACTTATACTGTGGGCGCTGCGGTTTGTTGTGTGCATGCCAAGGACGAGCGTGACCAGGAAATCGGCACAGGCGTTGCGGTTGAGGTCGGGGCGCAACTCTCCGCTCTCGGTTGAGGTCGCGAGCGCGCCTCGAAAAGCGTCTCTCATAGCGTCAAGGAATCGGCGCATCTGCGGCCGGATTTGCGGATTATTCGGCTGGATAGGTTCGGTAAGGGTATTGATCAGAAGGCAGCCGAATGAGCACTCCGACGGTACCTGGTCGGGATCGGAAAGCGTTTCAAAAAAAGTTTGGATTGAGCCGAGACCGTTGCGAGGTATATCCGCAAAATAACCCTCACACGCGCCCACGAGGTACTTGTCGAGGCAGGCTTCGAAGAGTTCGTCCTTGCCACCGAAGAAGGTCTGGATGCCAAAACGGTTGACGCCCATGGCTTTTTCCAGATCGCGCACCGTCGTCGCCGCGTAACCATTTTTCCAAAAAGCCTTGATGGCTTTCTCGAGTGCGTCGCTTGGCTCGTATTCCTTTACCCGCGGCATATCCTTCTCTTTCTTCCTCAATCTGCCCCATCGGCCAATTCGTTGTTGACACCATGGGATCGCAATGTTCATAATGTTTCTAGTCAAACGTATAGAAACAGCCTAAAGGATGCAAATCCATCATGACTGCCATTGTCAAAGAGATCAACCTGCCGCTTTCCGCCGACGCACTGTGGGAGAAAATCGCCGACGTCGGCGAGATTAACCAGTTCATGCCCCTGATCACCGCATGCCGGCTTGATGGCGACACACGGTTCTGCACCATGGCCAACGGCGCAGAGATTGAAGAGATCATCACCAGCATCGACAGTGAGCACCGGAGGGTCGGTTATACAATCTCAAAGGCGCCGTTTCCTATTGAGTTCCACAGTGGCTCCATGCAAGTAACGCCCAACGATGACGGCTCTCGTCTCGTTTGGATCACAGACATCAAGCCAGACGAACTCGCTGGACAACTCGGCCCACTATTGGATCAGGCCGTGCAGGGTATCAAAGAGAAGTGGTCGTAAGTGAAGAGTGGCAGCAAGAATAATAAGGCTTGCCCCAGAAATTCCCACGTGAAGACCTCCCGGCATAACGAGCCGCTAATTGTAGACGGCTCGTGGCGGTTGAAGCTTCGATCAACTTTTCGGTTAGTCCGCCTCCGCCTCTTTACAGTGTTGTTGGTTCCCTGATTTCGCAATCAGACACCGCGTAACCCGACGTCAATTGGCTGGGTAATACCAGGGGCCGATGAGCTTGGCTCTTCGGCCCCTGGCAAGCGCGCCCTTCGATTAGGTTGGTTGCACAGGCCGGCGTCGGTACCCAGTTCGACGACCGCTGGTCGATTTATCTGGACGTCAAATACTTCCGCATGAAAATCGACATCGCGCTGATTTTTAGTGGCACTAAGTGCAGGATCGATTTCGACATTAATCCGCTCATTATTGGCGTTTGGCTGGTCTATCTACTAAATACCCAAGGCCAACGCGGATATTCACACGACCTATTTCATGAAGCCTGTCGGCGCCCGCGGGAACGCTGAGAGCGTTCTCACCTTTCCGCGGCTTCGTTTCTAGATCCAACCCTGCAACATCGGATCGCCGATCAGCCCGGCCAGGACCAGCCAGCCGAAAAGCCTGTTGGACTTGAATTTTTTTAGGCAATCGCCGGGATTGTCGAGGGATACGCGCGCCGCCTGCCAGGCGAGCTGGGCCGCGCCGAGGGCCAGAAACCCCCAGAATACCGGCCCCAGCCCCATGAGCCGGCCGGCAAAGAAAATCAGCAATACGGCGACAGCGTAGAACCCGAACAGGAACGGCCGCGTCTTCGCGCCGAGCTTGAGCGCTGTCGATTTCACCCCGATCAGCGCGTCGTCCTCTTTGTCCTGGTGGGCATAGATCGTATCGTAGCCGAGGGTCCAAACGATGCCGCCGAGATAGAGCAATATCGCCGGCCACCCGCCCGGCCAGATAGATACGTCGAGGCTGGCATTGTGCGCTGACCAGCCCAGCAGTGCCCCGTAATTGAATGCCAGGCCGAGGAAGAATTGCGGCCAGTAGGTAATCCGCTTCATCAGCGGATAGATCGCCACCAGCGCCAGCGAGGCGATCCCCAGCCACACCGTGAAGCGGTTGAACTGCACCAGGACAGCCAAGCCGATCAGCAGCAGCGCAGCCAAGAAAACGAAGGCGCGAACGACGGTAACCTGGCCGCTGGGGATCGGCCGCGTGCGGGTGCGCGCGACCGATGCGTCGAAATCGCGGTCGGTGATGTCGTTCCAGGTACAGCCGGCCCCGCGCATGACCATCGCGCCAACCGCAAATAGCGCCATATACCAGAGCATCACCCGGTCGGGCGCCAAGGCACCAAGGGCAGCCCCCCACCAGCATGGGAACAGCAGCAGCCAAGTGCCGATTGGCCGGTCGAGACGCATCAGCCGCGCATAACCCCGCGCCGGCGCCGGCAGCAGCCGCTCGACCCAGTCGTCGGGGCGGATGTCGCCAACGTCGGGCGCCGAGCCAGCGCCTTCACCCGGGGTTGATTTCAGTCCTCGCGCCATGCGCTAACATTTACACAGATCGGAGAATGCGTATATGCGGCAACCAGCATCTGCTTATCTGAGCTGCACTAACAGGAAAATGCGGTCTTGAAGTCCCGCGCGCCCGGTATCCGACTCTACATCGACGCCGATCTCTCGTCCGACGGCGCGATCAAACTCGCTGACGGTCATGCCCACTATCTGCGCAATGTCATGCGGGTCGAGTCCGGCGATGAAATTCTCGTCTTCAACGGGCGCGACGGAGAATGGCGCGCGGTGATCGCGGCGATCGGCAAGGCTTCAGTGCGGCTCCAGATCGAGGTCCAAACCCGCGAGCAGACGCCGGGGCCCGATCTGTGGCTCGCTTTCGCCCCGGTCAAGCGCGGACCGATCGAACTGATCGCCGGCAAGGCGTGCGAACTTGGTGTCTCGGCGCTGATCCCGGTAATCACCGCGCGGACCAATGTCGGGCGGATCAACCGCACGCGCTTGCAGACAATCGCCACCGAAGCGGCGGAACAATGCGGGCGACTGGACGTACCGGAGGTCAAGGCGCCTGTCGATCTGCCGGAATTTATAGCCGACTGGCCCGCCGAGCGGACGCTCGTCGTTTGCGATGAGACCGGCGGCGGCATGCCCATCGCCGAGGCGCTGGCCGGGGCCAACCCTGCGGCGCCGTGGGCCGTTCTCGTCGGACCCGAGGGCGGTTTCGTAAAAAGTGAACTTGAAGCTATCACCAAACTACACATTATTAAGCGTGTCGGGCTTGGTCCCCGGATCCTGCGCGCCGAGACGGCGGCGATCGCCGCCCTCGCATGTTGGCAGGCCCTGGTCGGCGAGCGGCGTCCCTAACTAGGGACAGGGAAACAAAACGTTTCGCACTAACAAGGCAACGGCCAACCACGACATGTCCGCACCCCCGCAGACCGCCGGCGAACTCATTACCGGCAAAACACAGTTGGTTGCCTCCCTCGAAGCGGGTTGCAAGCCGGCCTCGCAGTGGCGCATCGGCACCGAGCATGAAAAGTTCGCCTTCCACCGCGGCGACAATCGTCCGCTAAGCTACGATGAGCCGGGAGGCATCCGCGATGTGCTGACCAGAATGCAGGAATTCGGCTGGGCCGCGGTGCACGAAGGCGAGAACTTGATCGCGCTTAAGCGCGACGGCGCCAGCGTAACCCTGGAACCGGGTGGCCAGATCGAGCTCTCGGGCGCGCCATTGCGCAATGTGCACGAGACCTGCGATGAAGTGAACTCCCACCTGTACGAGATGAAAAGCATCGGTGAGGAGCTCGGATTCGGCCTACTCGGGATCGGCTTCCAGCCAAAATGGCCACGCAAGGCAATCCCCTGGATGCCCAAGGGCCGCTACGCAATCATGCGACGGCGCATGGCAAAGATGGGCACGCTCGGCCACGACATGATGCTGCGGACGGCGACGGTTCAGGTCAATCTCGACTTCGCATCGGAAGCCGACATGGTGCGCAAGTTCCGCGTCGGACTCGCCCTGCAGCCGATAGCAACCGCGCTCTTCGCGAACTCGCCATTCACGGAAGGCAAGCCCAACGGGTTCCTCAGCTACCGAAGTCATATCTGGACCGACACCGACCCCGAGCGCTGCGGCATTCTGCCATTCGTCTTCGAAGAGGGGATGGGGTTCGAAGCTTATGTCGATTACATGCTCGACGTGCCGATGTACTTCGTCTACCGAAACGGCAAATATATCGATGCTGCCGGCCAGTCGTTCCGCGATTTTCTCGACGGCAAGCTACCAGCTCTGCCTGGCGAGACCGCCCGCATCGGCGATTGGGAAGATCACATAACGACGGCTTTTCCCGAGGTGCGGCTCAAGACTTTCCTTGAGATGCGCGGCGCCGATGCCGGCCCGTGGAAGCGAATTTGCGCCTTGCCCGCCCTGTGGACCGGATTGATGTACGATACCGGCGCCCTCGACGCGGCGCACGATCTGGTCAAGGATTGGTCCCAGGAAGACCATGCACGGCTGCGCGCCGATGTCCCGCGGCTGGGCTTGGCGACCCCGTTCGGCAATAGCACAATCCTCGACCTTGCACGCGAGGTCGTTGCGATCGCCCGATCCGGGCTAGCTACGAGGGCCTGCGCGGGCAAAGAGGACACCGACGAGGTGAGCTATCTCGATGAGCTTCAAAACATCGTCGATACCGGTCGAACCCCGGCCGAGCAACTTCTCGAAGCCTATGAGGGAAAATGGGTCGGCAGCGTCGATCCGGTGTTTGAAGAACTGGCCTACTGAATTTTCTGCTCGGATAATCCGATCGTATGTCCCCTCAATTGCCAAGCCGCCGCCTGGCAATTGAGGGGACAAGAAAATGGGCGGGCGCCGTACCTGGCGCGCCGCCCAAGGCCCTACCTAGATTGGTGTGTCCGCGCTGGCCGCCAGAGCGGGGTGGCCAGTGCCTACCATTACGAGAACGCCCGGATTGCCTCCTGCACAATACTGCTGGCGTGAGAGTTGAGGGCGGCTTCATGGCCACGCTCGATTTCACGCGTCGTGGCAGCGACGATCTCGCGGGCGCTGACTTCATCGATATCGGCGGCCCGGGCAGCCTCGGCGGCAAGCGAATCAGCATTCCGTCTGACTTCCTTCTGGTTGGTTTCCACGGCGCTTCGCTCGGCAGCGATCCGCTCCCCCGCCGCCTTAAGCTCGCTAATGGTGGCGGCGAGTTCCTCCGCACTGCCAAGCGCCAGCGGCGGCAGCAAATCGCCGGCAATTGGGGGGATCGACTCGACAATGACGGCGAGATCGTGCTCGGCCGCCGAAAAACGCGCGGCGGCTTTGATCTGCTCAGCTGGAGACGGCGTTCTGTTCTGCTGGGCCAGCGCCAATTGGTGCAATTGTTCAACCCTGCGCTGGGCTGAAGCGAGCGCCTTGTCGGCCTGCTGATTGGCCCGCGCCTGGTTGCCGACCGAGGCAACCGACCGGGCGAGTTTACGAACGCCCGACGCATCCCCGCGCACCTTATTGACGAAGGCCGGTTCCTGGCGATTACTGTGCCGCTCAACGGAGCGGCCGCGCACCGGATTCGAATCGGTTGCTTGTACTGTGGTTGCCGGTCGGCCGGCTCCGATATTAAGTGACTCTTGCATCGCAATATACATCCTGGCGCGCTGGCGCACGCTCAATGATTAATATGGCTCAGGCCACGAATTTTAGATTTTGATCGTTAGCGGAGTGTTAATTGTCAATAAAAATTGAAATAATATTTATATATTTGTAGGATTTACTAATGGAACAGTGCAATTTTATCTTGAATTTAATTCAAACTATACTTTTACACTTGTTAATACCGAAATGTAAGCGTGTTATCTTTAACCTCGTAGCTTTTGAACCGCCGCAGGAACGTGATTCCGAGTAAGGAGCCCCGCATCGGAGCGCCATTGACCGAGGCGGCAAGCCGGGTAAAGCGCAGCGGGCCGATCGCGAGATCGTTTAGGATCACGGGCGCGCCGCTTACAACGCCGTTCGCTGTCCGGTAGGCGCGTGTGTACCGTAGTTGGCGCAGGTTAAAGCCGACACGCCGCGCATCCGCCGGCGACAATACGATGTCGGTGGCGCCGGTATCGATGAGGAAACGAACGGGTCGGCCGTTGACCCGCGCATCGATGCTGAAATGGCCGCCCGGGCCAGCCCGCACGACGATGCTGCGGGGGCCGGTTGCGATAGGACTGGCCGGGGCAAGCTCGCCAATAAGCCGGTCTTTGAGACGCCCGATCTCGCTCCGGTAGCTATACCCCAGCACCAGCACCACGGCGATCGCGATCCAGGCGACGGCGCTCTTGGCGAGCGAGCCGAGCTCTCGGAAACCGCCGCTGGCACGAATTCCGCGATAACCGAGGATCGAGGAGCCGACGACCAGCCCCGCCATGACGACATAGAGCAGGCTGAAGCGCTCGCCTGTCGTCTCGATGGTCCCGGGATTATAGCTGACGAGATAGAAGACCAACCCGCCAAGGGCAATCGCGAATATCAGGTACCAGAAGACCCCTGGTCTCATGGCCTTCTGTCGGCAGTGAAGGGGCGGGGCGGGATCAGCCAGCGACCCCGAGCGCAGACTTGATCTTGTTGAGGACCGCGCGGTGTCTGCTGGTAACAGCGGGACCCCATTGAGGCACTTTCGGCTTTAAACCCACGGTCACTTTCGAACCCCCGGCTTCAGCGGTCACATCGACCGGAACGAAATTTCCGAAGCTGAACAGCGATATTCCTTCGCTCAGCATCAAACAGTCGTTGGCCTCATCCTCCAAGGCGACGGCGAAGTTCATCGCCGGTGCCGCTTCCTTCATCCGGGCGATCACCGCCGCCGGCGCCATCTCGACCGAGAACGCGCCGCTCCGGCTGGTCACCCCATTGAAGGACGGCTGCCTTTGCATTGCCCAAACAAACATGACGACATAAAAGATAAGGCCGACGATCAGGCCGAGTACGGCACCTTCCAACATCTCGCGGCTCTTCCTTTATGTTTCGCTTCGTTGCACCTTACGTCTCGGTGCCGCCGACCGTGAGTTGATCGATCAGAAGCGTCGGCTGGCCGACGCCGACGGGGACGCTCTGGCCGTCCTTGCCGCAGGTGCCGACGCCGGGGTCGAACTCCATATCGTCGCCGATCATCGAGACCTTGGTCAGCACGTCGGGGCCGTTGCCGATGAGGGTCGCGCCCCTGACAGCGGCCCCGATCTTGCCGCCCTCGATCAGGTAGGCCTCGGAGGCGGAGAAGACGAATTTGCCGCTGGTGATGTCGACTTGACCGCCGCCGAAATTGACGGCGTAGAGCCCCTTGTCCACGGAAGCGATGATTTCCTCGCGTTTCTTATCGCCGGACAGCATGTAGGTGTTGGTCATGCGCGGCATCGGCGCGTGGGCATAACTCTCACGTCGGCCGTTGCCGGTGGCCTCGGCGCCCATCAACCGCGCGTTCATGCGGTCCTGGATGTAGCCGCGCAGGATACCGTCTTCGATCAACACCGTTCGCGAGGACGGTGTGCCTTCATCGTCGATGGTCAGCGAACCCCGACGGTCGGCGATGGTGCCGTCGTCGATCACCGTTACCCCCGGTGCGGCCACCCTTTCGCCCATCAGTCCCGAAAATGCCGAGGTCTTTTTGCGGTTGAAGTCGCCCTCGAGGCCATGGCCGATGGCTTCGTGCAGCAGAATCCCCGGCCAGCCGGGCCCCAGAACCACTGACATCTCCCCCGCCGGCGCCGGCACCGATCCGAGATTGACCAAGGCTTGGCGCAGCGCCTCGTCAGCTTGGCTCCGCCAGCTTTCGGGGGTTATCCATTCGTCGTAGGGCGAACGTCCGCCAACGCCGTAGCTTCCGGTCTCCATGCGCTCGCCCTCGGCGGCAACGATGCTGACATTGAGCCTGACCAAGGGCCTGATATCGGCTGCGCGTTCGCCACCGGCACGCAGGATCTGTATCGCCTGCCAGGAGCCGAGCAGCGATACCGAGACCTGGCGAACGCGCTTGTCGAGACCGCGGGCGTAGTCGTCGATATCGGACAGCAGCTTGACTTTGACCTCGAAGGGCACGCTGTCGAGGGGATTATCGTCGGTATAGAGGCTGGTGTTGGTGCCCGGCGGCGCCGCCGCCACGGTACCGCTGGCGCCGGCCCGCACCGCGCGCACGGTCTTGGCTGCACGCTCGATGGCGCCGTGGGAGAGTTCCGAAGAATGCGCGTAACCACTTGCTTCGCCCGAAACGGCGCGCAGTCCAAAGCCCTGGGTCTGGTCGAAATTGGCGCTACGCAGATGGCCGTCGTCGAAGATAAGGCTCTCCGATACGGTGTATTCGAGGTAAAGCTCGCCATCGTCGGCGCCGTGCAGGGCATCGCCGACGATCCTCTCGACGCGGCTCCGGTCCATCCCGGCGCGCGTGAAGAACAAATCATCTGTACGGGCAAGATCGGACATCAAAGCTCTCCTCAGGTGGCAAAACCGGCGTACGCCGGAATCCGATTATAAGACCTAATATGGCTTAATATGGACCGATCGGGGAGGGGATTCAGCCCGTCGTAGAACTCGGCCTAAGTCCTTGATACAGCCTGAAAAAATCGTGCGACATAGTGTCGCATAATCGGCCCCGCCCGGCCCATTGAGCATAACCGCCTGTATATCAATGAACAAACCCTCTATGGAGCGCACTCGGATACCCTTGCCGGGGCACCTTTGAACTATGCTAGTTTCGTCGCTAGGGAACGCGGGCGAACAGCCGAGTTTCACCGTGACAAAAGCGGTGTGCCTTGGATTTCAAGCCGCCGTCCTATTTTAGGGGAAGACGCCAGATGAACCGGACTTCGTTACGAAACGCTGTCATCGCGTTCACCGCGTTCGCGGGTGCGCTGGTCGGTTCGGGTGCGGCCGCATGGGCCGAGGGCAGAGCGGTTCCCTGGCAGATGGGCTTCCAAGATCCGGCGACCCCGGTGATGGAACGCATCATCAGCTTCCATAACTTGTTGCTGGTCATCATCGGCGTCATCGTCATCTTCGTGATGGGCTTGCTGCTCTATGTCATTATCCGCTTCCGGGCCTCGCGCAACCCGGTCCCGTCCAAGACCACACACAACACCCTGATCGAGGTCATGTGGACAGCGGTGCCGATTATGATCCTGGTAGTCATCGCGGTGCCCTCTTTCAGGCTGCTTTATTTCAGCGATCAAGTGCCGGAGAAGAAGGCCCGCGAAGCAGGCGCCCCGGTCATGACGATCAAGGCGACCGGCCATCAATGGTACTGGGTCTATGAATACGCCAAGGTCGACAAGGCTGGGACCAATCTGCGCTTTGAGAGCCGAATCGCCTGCCGCGGCGCCAAGGACAAGGATACCGGGCGCACCGACTGCCAGGATTTCGAGAAAGAAAATGGCTACAAGCCCTTGCGCCTGCTCGATGTCGATAACCGCATCGTCGTGCCGGTCGGCGCATATGTCCGCCTGCAGGTAACCGCCGCAGATGTCCTGCACTCGTGGGCCGTGCCCGCCTTCGGGGTCAAGCTTGACGGCGCGCCGGGACGACTCAATGAGACCTGGTTCAGGGCGACCAAGACGGGGGTCTTCTACGGCATGTGCTCCGAGCTGTGCGGCGTCGATCACGGCTACATGCCGATCGCCGTCGAGGTGGTGTCGAAAGAAAAGTACGAGGCCTGGGTCGTGCGCGCGCTCAAGAACGACGACTATGAAAAAATCAAGGCAGCAGCCCCGACAATGACCCAAACCACTATCGCCAGGGCCGGCAAGCCTACCAAGACAAACGACTAGAACGCGTCCCGAACGCGCGCTGAAGACCGATCTCAAGGGGACCATAGATGAGCAACGATGGTCACGCTCACCACCCGACAGGGCTGAGGCGCTACCTGTATTCGACGAACCACAAGGATATCGGGACGATGTACCTGGTATTCGCCATAATCGCCGGACTCATCGGCGGCACCATGTCGATCTGGTTCCGCCTCGAGCTGAATGACCCAAACACCCAGATCATCGCTGACAACCAATTCTTCAATGTGCTGATTACTGCGCACGGGCTGATCATGGTCTTCTTCCTGGTCATGCCTGCGCTGATTGGGGGCTTCGGCAACTGGATCGTGCCGATCATGATCGGCGCCCCAGACATGGCATTCCCGCGGATGAACAATATCAGCTTCTGGCTGCTCATTCCCGCCCTGCTGCTGCTGGTCGGCTCGGCCCTGGTGGGCAGCGGCGCCGGCACCGGATGGACTGTATATCC
>JAPULJ010000042.1 GCA_027295145.1 Alphaproteobacteria bacterium
CCATCGAATTCAACACGTTACCGCGGTTGAGGCAGGCCTCGGCAAAGTCGGGATTAAGCGTAAGAGCGTGCCGGTAGGCGGCCTCGGATTCATCAAGCCTTTCCATCATCTCAAGTACGATGGCGAGGTTGAAATGGCCGCCCACATAATCTGGCATGATCTCGATTGCGCGCCGATAGGCAGCCTCGGCCTCATCGAGGCGATTCAACGTTTTGAGCATGTTGCCCAGATTATTGTGCGCGTCGACATGGTCTGGTCGTACGGCAAGTGCTTTACGGATCAGCGTGAGCGCCCGCTCGACATTGCCGAGCTGAAATGTTGCGATGCCGCTCAAGTTCAAAGCATCGGCGTGATCTGGGTAATATTTGAGAACCCGCCGGTATAGCTGGAGCGATTCGCGCGACCGGCCCGCCTGAAGGAGGGGCAGGGCTTGTTGTAAGGCTGCGTGAACGTCGAAAGTCGCGCCTTCATTGCCTAGAACATCATTGCGCCCCACCTTCTTCAGCCGGCGCCGTTCCTTACGATTCATGACCTACGTCTATCCCGATTTGGACCAGATATTGAAGAAAGTTGTCGTCGAATTAGGGCTGTCATCCAGTGGTGTTCGTTTACTATTTCAGAGATTCCGCCTTTGCGCGAGGCAAGGGCGGCGATCTTACCCATTGAACCACCCCTCTCTTCCTGAAACACTTCCGCGCCGACGAGAAGGGGCGCGTCAACGAAGCGGGGAAGAAATTTATGATCGACCAAGCCCAGCCGCCTGTCGTCGGGGTCATCGGCGGCAGCGGTATCTATGAGATCGATGGGCTGACGGGCATCCAATGGGTCGCCGTCGAGAGCCCCTTCGGCGCCCCCTCGGACGAGCTATGTATCGGCGAGTTGGACGGGCAGAAAGTGGTCTTCCTGCCGCGCCACGGGCGGGGCCATAGGCTTTCACCCTCGGACATCAACTACCGAGCCAATATCGACGCGCTCAAACGCGCTGGGGTCACCGAAATCATCTCGGTCAGCGCCGTCGGATCGTTGAAGGAAGAGCTGCCGCCGGGCGCCTTCGTCCTCGCCGACCAGTTTATCGACCGCACATTCGCACGCGAGAAATCTTTCTTCGGTTCAGGCCTCGTCGCTCACGTCTCGATGGCCCATCCGGTGTGCACTCGGCTCGGCGACGCGCTCGAAGCGGCCGGTAAATCGGTGGGCATCGAGATCCATCGCGGCGGCACCTACCTAGCAATGGAAGGCCCGCAATTCTCCTCATTGGCGGAGAGCGAACTCTATCGGAGCTGGGACTGTTCGGTCATCGGCATGACCAACATGCCCGAGGCCAAGCTCGCCCGCGAGGCGGAGCTCTGCTATGCCACCGTCGCCATGGTCACCGACTACGATTGCTGGCACCCCGGCCACGACAATGTCACCGTCGAAACCATTCTCAAGGTCCTGACCGGCAACGCCGAGAAGGGGCGGGGGCTGATCAAGGATGTCCTGCCGCGCTTGCGTGATCGTGGCGAACCTTGCGCTGAGGGCTGCCATACAGCACTCGATTACGCAGTCATCACTGCGCCCAAGGCGCGCGATACCGCGATGGTTACGAAGCTGTCGGCGGTGGCCGGCCGCGTTTTAGGCTAGCGCGTGAAGAACCTGTGGTCCGCCCGCGATGCCAAGGCCTGCATCGCCCGTTGTGCAATAGACGGCGTCGGCGAGGATTTGGCGTTGCGCGTCTACACCTCGCGGCTTCTCGGCGGCGAGCCGGCCCTGGTCCTGCATGGCGGCGGGAATACTTCGGTGAAAACGCGCGCCCGCGCTGCAAACGGCGAAGAACTCGATGTACTCTGCGTCAAAGGATCGGGCTGGGACCTGGGCGCTATCGAGCCCGCCGGGTTGCCGGCGGTGCGCCTGGAGCCGTTACGCGAGTTGCGCAAGCTTGATCGCCTCGGGGACGAGGAGATGATCAACCTCCAGCGCGGCAACCTTCTCGACTCGGCCGCCCCCAACCCTTCGGTCGAGACCCTGCTGCACGCCTTCTTGCCGCATAAGTTCATTGATCACACCCACGCCAATGCGGTCCTAGCCCTGACCGACCAGCCCGATGGCGAGAAGATCTGCCGCGAGGTCTTCGGCGGCCGCGTGGCGCTGGTCCCCTATGTCATGCCGGGCTTCGCGCTGGCCAAGGCCTGCGCCGATATCTATGAGCGCACGCCCGATGTCGAGGGGCTGATCCTGCTCAAGCACGGCATCTTCAGTTTTGGCGGCAGCGCCCGGCAGGCCTACAAACGAATGATCGAGCTCGTCAACCTGGCCGAGAATCGGTTGAATAAGGGCCGCAAGCGCATCTTCGTCGCTGTCAAACTGCCAGGCAAGCTGGCTACGCCGGCGGAGGTCGCTCCTATCTTGCGCGGGCTGCTGGCAATCGAGACCGACCCCGGGGAAGGGCTCCACCAACGTTTCCTCCTGAGCTACCGTTCGAGCAAGAAGATACAGGCGTATGTCGGTGGCAGCGAAGTGCGTCGCTACGCGCAGGCCGGGACGGTGACCCCAGACCACGCGATCAGGACCAAGCCCTGGCCAGCCATCCTGCCCGTCCCACAGGCCGGCAAGCTCGACAGGTTCGTGGGTCAAGCAGCCAAGGCGATCGCCGATTACAAGGCGCGCTACGCGGCCTATTTTGCACGCCACAACGCCAAGCTCGGGTCTGCCAAAACACAACTCGATGCGGTTCCCCGGGTGCTCCTGGTTCCCGGGCTCGGATTGTTCGCCGTCGGTGCAAGCGCGCGCGCTGCCGGTATCGCCGGCGACCTTGCGGAGACCACGGTCGAAGTCGTCAGCGCGGCCGAGTCGATCGGCCGATTCACAAGCATCCGCGAGGCCGATCTCTTCGACATCGAATACTGGTCGCTCGAACAGGCCAAGCTCGGCCGCGCTGAAGAAGCACCGCTAGCCCGCCATATCTGCGCTGTGACCGGCGGGGCCGGAGCCATCGGCCGGGCCACGGCAGCGGTCTTTGCTCGCGCCGGCGCCGAGGTTGTGATCCTCGATCTGCCGGGCAAAGCGCTGGAAAAGGCAGCGGACGAATTGGGCGCGCTGGGTATCGCCTGCGACGTCACCGACGACGCTTCTGTCACCGATGCCTTCGCCCGGATCGCCGAGACCCATGGCGGGCTCGACATCCTTGTCTCCAACGCCGGCGCGGCCTGGCAGGGCCGCATCGGTGAGGTCTCAGACGCGGTGTTACGACGGAGCTTCGAGCTCAATTTCTTTGCCCACCAGCGCGCTGGCAAGGCCGCGGTGGCGATTATGCTAAAACAGGGAACCGGCGGGGTGCTGCTGTTCAACGCTTCCAAACAAGCGGTTAATCCCGGCCCCAATTTTGGGCCCTACGGCCTGCCCAAGGCGGCGACGCTGTCTTTGGCCCGGCAATATGCGGTCGATTACGGGCGCGAGGGCATCCGCTCGAATGCAGTCAACGCAGATCGCATCCGTTCGGGCCTGCTGACCGACGAGATGGTGGCGGCGCGGGCCAAGGCGCGCAAGGTTTCACGGAAGGAATATATGCGCGGCAACCTGCTCGGCCTAGAGGTCAGCGCGCAGGATGTCGGGGAGGCATTTCTCTCGCTGGCGTTGGCGCGCAAGACGACGGGGGCGGTGCTCACAGTCGACGGCGGTAATATTGCCGCGGCTCTTCGGTAACTATTCATTGGCTCCTCGGTCGAAAAACGTCGGCGTCATAGGCGTCGCCTACGCGCTGGCCGCCTACCTCCTGTGGGGCCTCACACCAATCTACTGGAAGGAGCTGCGGGCGTTCTCCGGTCTCGAGATATTGGCCCAGCGGGTCGTTTGGTCGCTGCTCTTTCTGGCCATCCTGATTGCTATCTTCCGCCAATGGAGTGCTGTGCGCCGGGTCATCGGTTCGTGGCGCAGGCTGGCGCCGCTCATTGTGACGGCCGTCCTGGTCTCGTTCAATTGGGGCGTCTACATCTGGACGGTGAACGCCGGCAATGTCCTTGAAGCCAGCCTCGGCTACTTCATGACCCCGCTGATGAGCGTGCTGCTCGGGGTCATTTTCCTGCGCGAACGACTGCGACTTTGGCAGGGGCTGGCGGTGCTGCTCGCTGGTGCGGGCGTCGTTATCCTGACCGTCTCGATTGGCGTCTTCCCCTGGGTCGGCCTCAGCCTCGCTGTCAGTTTCGGCTTCTACGGGCTGATCCGAAAGATCGTGCCGACCGAACCATTGGTCGGCTTAATCACCGAAACCACGCTGTTACTGCCGGTCGCGCTGGTCTACATCGCCTATATTTCAGCCACAGGCACTGCGGTGGCTAAAAGCGCCGATCTCGGCCTGTGGCTGTTGCTGATTGGCGGCGGTGTGGTGACCTCCCTGCCGCTTTTGTGGTTCGCGCAGGCCGCCAAAAGGCTGCAATATTCGACGCTCGGCCTGGTCCAGTATGTGGCGCCGAGCATACAGTTCATGCTGGCGGTATTTCTCTATGGGGAGCGTTTCACCAACGCGCATTTGGTGACCTTCGCTTGCATCTGGGGCGGGCTGGTCATTTACACGGTTGATGTGGCGCGTATCTATCGCCGCAGCCAGACGATGGTCACGCCGCCGCCGGAATGATCAATCAAGGAGCCACCGCTCCCGCGCAGCAGCGCATCTGTCACCGCACTACTGCCAGACGAATCCCAGGACCGACCCGAAGGCTTCCGCTGCCGGCACGAAGGGGCTCCCATCGGCGCTATCACTAATCGCTACTCCATTGCTGGCAAGCGTTTTGCGCAGCGTCTCTGCATTCGATACGCGCACGATTGCGGCGGCAAAGACCGGCCCTTCACGGCCCGGCGGCGCGGTTTCGCCGGGGAAGCGGCCGGCGAAGGCGTCTTGCGTCATCACAGTCACTGTCCCGCGGGCTGTCGCGACGGATAGCAGGGCGCCTTCGAATCGCGTGCTGCCTGCCCCTTGCAGGCCCTCGAAGAGTTCGCGCCATGCGGCAGGATCATCGGCCACCATGACGATTTCGGCGATCGCCTGCGCGCTGTTCGCGTGGCGCTGGTATTCGGGATTCCAAAAATACTCCGGCGCGTGCTGCTGGCAGGTGAAGAAGGCAGCTTGCGGCATTGCTTCGTGTGTCACAAAGGCAAGCGAAAATTTTACCGTGGCCTCGTCCCCGCCCGGCAACCGCGCCTTTCGGGAGAAGTCGAACACCGGATAGGTGGTTAGGCCGGCGGCGATAAAATCGGCTCGATCAGCATGCGCATCGCCGCTCTCGAAGACCAGCATCGCCATGCCTTCGCGGCGCTCCAGATAATCGCGGCAGAAGGAACCAAAACTGAAACCGCCGGTGGCGGCCGCGCCGATCTTCTCCGGTTCTACGATCGCCAGCAATTCGATGAAGCAGCCCTGCATCTGCACCAGCGCGTTGCCGGTGCCAAATGGGTGCAGCGCGCGCG
>JAPULJ010000420.1 GCA_027295145.1 Alphaproteobacteria bacterium
GAGCTCCCGGTCTTCTTTCAGGGTTTCCGTGAGGCTCCGCTCCGGCGGATGAATGGGCATCGTGAAGAAACCGAGATCCATATGCACTCTCTCTCAAAACACACGGCCGATCGCGGATCGCCGCCGCATATCGTTCCGTTCGCGATTGGAATAATAGAAACTATCGAGATATGAGGAAAATTCCAATATTGCGTATTTATATGCGATTCTGGAATGCCTGGAGATGGCCACGACCGGCGCCACTTCAACTTGGCGTGGCGTCGCCCGCTTCGACGATCACCAGTTCATTGTCGCCGACCCCATTCAACCGGCACTTCCGGGCGGCCTGGTACTCCGGCGGCCGATGATCTCCGGAACCGGGTCGGTGTATTTCTTGTACTCGTCTGGAACGTTGATATGCGCGTGGGCGATCCAATAAGCGACCATGCCTATTTCCATTTCTTTTCGCGCACGCAGTTCGCCGCAAGCTCCAGCGCCGCGCAGACTGCCGAGGCGTCTTCGTCGAAATGCCCCTGGGCCACGGCGGCGTAGTAGGGTTGAAGCGCGGCCTGGTAGATGGGGATCGGGCAGAGTACGTCGGCGGCCTGCTGGCTGATGATCCGGGCGTCCTTGAGCGGGATCGAAAAGTTCATCCCCTCCCGCATGTAGTCGTTTTCCGCCATGAGCCCGCCGCGCAGGTCGAACATCCGCGAACTGGACCCGCTGCCGCCGATGACCTTGTGGATCGTCTTCGGATCGAGTCCCGATTTCATACCGAGCACCATGACTTCCGCCGCGACGCTGTTATGGACGAGGTTCAGGATGTTGCCGCAGATCTTCATCTTCATGCCGTCGCCGAAGGGGCCGACGAAATGGGCTTCTCGGCAGAACCCGCGCAGCAAGGGCTCGACTCGCTTGAATGTCTCTTCCCTGCCGCTGGCGAAAGCTGTCAGTTCGCCTTTCAGCGCCATGATCCGATTGCCGCTGAGGGGGCAATCCAGCATGTCGGCGCCGGCACTCTCGACCCGCGCCCGCGCCGCCTCCTTTTCCGGGATCGGCAGCGTGCTCGCTTCTATGACGATCTTGCCAGCCAGATCGGGCGAAATCAGTCCCAGGTCATCCGATGTTGCGGCTTTCAACGATTCCGCTGTCGGCAGACAGGTGAGGATGGCCTCGGCGCCCGAGACAAGAGCGCGGGTCGAGGCCGCCCGAACCAGCCCGCGCGCGTCGAGGCTCTGGGCTTTTGAGTCTTCGATGTCGTAGCCGGCGACGCGAAACCTGTTGGCCAAGAGAACCTCGGCGATCGCCGAGCCGAGGATTCCGAGGCCGACAATACCCACCTGAGCATTCATGGCGGCACTCCAACCAGATCAGGCCGGTTCCCGGATACTCCGAACCGGATACCGGAAAATCTCTCGATCGGCGGGCGGCCGGGTTCCCTCCCAGGAACCCGGTCCGCACCGATCGAAAGCGCGTGGCGCTTAGTTGCCGGTGATGGCCTGCACCAGCTTTTTATATTGCTCGCTCTGCTGTATTCGGATCTTCTCGTAATCCGGACCCATCATCAGTTCGGTGTTTTCACCCAACTTGCCCATCATCTTGTTGTAGGTCTTGTCTTTCTGCAGGGCGGCGAAGGCGTCGCGCAGTTTCTGCATGTCCGCCGCCGGCATGCCCTTGGGCGCCATCACGATCCGATTCATCAATCCGACACCGGTCGTGTACCCCAGTTCCGACAGGGTCGGCACGTCATCGAAAATGCGCTCGCTCCCCAGCGATGCCAGCACGCGAAGTTTGTCGCCTTGACCCCCGATTACGGAGGGGAAAGCCATGGAGAAGTCCACATCGCCCGCCATCAGCGCCTTCATGGCCGGGCCGCCGCCCTTATGGGGGACGAGGGTTGCCTTGACGCCGGCTTCCGAAAGCAACAGCGCGCCGGGAACCATGATCGCGCCCCAGTTGCCGCTGTGGCCGAACGAGATTTTGCCCGGATTCTGGCGCATGTCGTCCAACAGGTCTTTGAGTGTCATCCACGGACTGGAGGCGAGAACGACGACCGAAGGGGTCGCATAGTTCAGCCTGACCACGGTTTCGAAATCACCGGGCACATAGGGAAGCTTGGTCGTATATTGCTGCAACTGATCGAAAAAATTGTGCGAGAACAACAGCGTATAGCCATCCGGCTTGGCGCTGGCGACGTGGGCCGTGCCCTTCTGACCGCTGGCGCCCGGCATCAGTTTCACCACCATGGCCTGGCCCAGGTAGCTCGGAATGATGCTTGTGAAGACCCGCGAGTTCAGGTCGTGCGACCCACCGGCGCCCAACGGAAGAACCAGTGAAATCGGCTTGGACGGATACTCGTCCGCCATGGCCTTGGTTGCGCCCAACGACATCGCCAACGCCGCGCCCAGAACCAGGCTCGTCAACTTTCTGACTGCAATCATTTTGGTTTCCTCTCCTGCTTTGTAAAGTTCCCTAGTCAGCCCCTGCCGTCGATCCACCGGCCAGTTCCTTAATCGCGGCCTCGGCACCGGTTCGGTTGTTTTCCCGCCACCAGCAATTCCGCATGAATTCGACGTAGTCATCCGGATCGATGGTTTTGGATTTCTTGATCTTGCCCACCGAGTCGGACGACTCCAGGTCGATCTGAAGACCGTCGGTGAAACGGTTCCAGAAATTGAAGAAGCCCGAGACCATGGTGATCTCGACGATCTGGGCCTCGTCGTAGTGCTCTTTCAGCCGCGCCATGACGCCGGGGTTTTGGCGGTAGGTACGCTCCGTCAGACATTCGGCCCAGGCGATCGCCGCTTTTTCCGGATCGCTGAAATATTCGGAGTTTTCGAAGTCTCCGGCAATCGCATCGATCTCGTCGTCCTCGAAACCGATCGACCGTCCGAGCGCCGAATTGTGTCCGACGCAATAATCGCAACCGTTCAGGATCGAGGTCTTGAGGATCACCAGCGTTTTGGTCCGAACGTCCAGGACCCCGGTGATTTCGGCACGATTGGTGGGCACCAGCAATCCGACCAGGGCTTGGGCGATCTTCGGCATGGGGTCCATGTACGGAAACACGGTCATGCTGGGGATACCCATGACCCATGCGGTGTTCGGTGACGCTGGATTGGTGCCCATTTTGCTGATCGTCGGGTTTCACAATCCATTTCTGATCACCTGCACGGCGATTTTCGTCGAAATCGGCCGCGGCCAAAAAGGCGGCATCCGTAACGTCGCCCGGTCGTCCGCTGCCACGCTGATCCGAAACCCGGTGGTCCTCGCCATTCTCGTCGCATTGGCGTGGCGGCAACTCCAGGTTCCCTTTTGGGCGCCGGTCGACCGCTTCGCCGAGCTCTTGGGAACGGCGGCCGCGCCGACGGCGCTGTTCGCACTCGGGGCGTCGCTGGCGAAATACCGGCTCGCGGGCAAGCTCGACGAAAGCATGACGATCGTCGTTTTGAAACTGTTCGTGCACCCAGCCCTGGTTTGGGTTTTGGCGACGATGGTTGTCAAGATCGACCCTCTCTGGGCGGCGGTCGCGACCCTGGCGGCGGCAATGCCCACCGGGGCGAATGTGTTCATTTACTCCCGGGGATACGGGCTCTACGTCGCCCGGGCCACTTCGGCGACACTGATTTCCAGCGGACTTTCGATAGGCACCGTCGCTGTCCTGCTGGCCTGGTTGGCGCCGCGCTAGGACGCGGATTTATACCAAGGAGCGCGGATAATGACCCATAGAGATCGCCTGGACGATCCGCCGGGCAGGAGGGGAGCCGCAGGCGATGTGGGTCATCGGCAAGGCTTCCCGACGCCCCCGGCGGTTCGCCCAGGCGACCGGAACGGCGGCTTCCC
>JAPULJ010000421.1 GCA_027295145.1 Alphaproteobacteria bacterium
ATCGGCAACGGCTGGTGACAACATGGCGGCTCCGAACGCAGCCGTCGTGTGCACGAAATCGCGCCGCGTCATATGTGTTGCTGCGGGCATGGTGATCCTCTTCCCTCACCACGGCGGGCGCGGAGTATGATTCGATGATAATTCCCGAACGACGCGGCGAAACCGTGTCGCGTTTTCTCTTTCCATCTGTGTCCATCTGTGTGCATCAGTGGTTTCATTCTTTGAGCGCCTCCTCCGCGAATTGTTTGGCGCGTGTGATGGCGGCATCGATCTTTTCTGGATGCCTGCCGCCGGCCTGGGCCATGTCCGGCCGCCCGCCTCCGCCTTTGCCACCGAGCGCCTCTGCGCCGATACGAACAAGGTCGATGGCGCTGAGCTTACCCACCAGATCTTCGGTCACGCCGACGACGAGGGAGGCCTTGCCTTCGTTTGCCGAGGCCGCCACGGCGACGCCCGAACCCATCTTACGTTTCAGGTCGTCGACGAGGGGTTTCAACTCTTTAGCCGGAACACCTTCGAGATTACGGGTGGTAAAACTGACGCCGTTGACGATCTTGATTTCAGGTTCCGAGCCGCCGCCTCCAGCCGCCAGCGCACGTTTGGCATCGGCCAGTTCGCGCTCCAATCTTCGGCGGTCGTCGATAACCGTGGCTAACCGCCCCGCAATTTCACCGCGGCCGACCTTCAGCGCCGTAGCCGCAGCCATAACGAGCGCGTCGGCTTCACGTAGAAATGCTTCCGCCGCCGCACCGGTCACCACTTCAATTCGCCGTACGCCAGCCGCAACGGAGCTTTCGCCGATGATCTTGAATAAACCGATATCGCCCGTGCGACGCACATGTGTGCCGCCGCACAACTCGGTCGAATAGAAATCTTTCGCGGGGTCGTCACCCATGGAGAGCACGCGGACTTCCTCCCCGTATTTTTCACCGAAGAGGGCCAACGCGCCGGCCTCGATCGCGGCCTCGGGTTCCATAAGCCTTGTCACGACTTCGGAATTTCCGCGAATACGGGCATTGACATCCATCTCAACATCGGCGATCTCGGCCTCGGTCAGCGGCTTTGGATGGCTGAAATCAAAGCGCATGCGATCGGGTCCGACGAGGGAGCCTTTCTGGGTCACGTGATCGCCGAGGCGGCGGCGTAGTGCTTCGTGCGCCAGATGGGTCACCGAATGGTTGGCTCGAATTTTATTGCGTTGCTCGGAATCGACCCGCAATTCGGCTGCGTCACCAATCTTGAACGTACCGTTGTTGACGCTCACGATATGGACGTGCAGAAGGGTGGCTTTTTTTCGGACGTCCGTGACGCTCGCTTCAGCGCCGCCGGACGAAAAAATTATTCCGGTATCGCCGACCTGTCCGCCCGATTCGGCATAAAACGGGGTCTGGTTGAAGACCAACGCAACTTCGTCCCCGGCCTTAGCCATATCAATACGTTTGCCGTCCTTGACGATGGCGAGAATTTTACCTTCGGCTACGTCTATATCGTAGCCCAGGAACTCGCCCGCCCCGGTTTCTTCACGCAGATCGAACCAGACCGTTTCCTCGGCAGTGTCGCCGGTGCCAGCCCAGGCTTTTCGCGCGGTGGCGCGTTGGGTCTCCATCGCCGCTTCGAACCCATCGAGGTCCACACTTCTGCCTTGGCCGCGAAGAATGTCCTGGGTCAAATCGAGGGGAAAACCGTAAGTATCGTAGAGGCGAAAAGCAACCTCGCCGGAGAGACCTTCACCATCGCCGAGCTTCTCGGTTTCCTTGGTGAGCAATCCGAGGCCGCGATCCAGGGTCTTGCGAAACCGCGTCTCTTCGAGCCTCATCGTCTCGGTAATCAAAGCCTCGGCGCGGATGAGTTCCTGAAAGTGTTGACCCATGAGCCGCACCAGAACCGGTACAAGCCGATGCATCAGCGGCTCCTTGGCACCCAGAATATGGGCATGTCGCATCGCCCGACGCATGATACGCCGCAGAACATAGCCGCGTCCTTCATTCGACGGCAGGACGCCGTCTGCGATCAGGAACCCGCAAGCGCGAATGTGATCCGCGATAACCCGGTGCGAGACCGCACCCTTCCCGTCCGGCGATGTGCCGGTCGCCTCGGCCGACGCTTCTATCAACCCGCGAAGAAGATCGATGGCATAGTTGTCGTTCGTGCCCTGAAGAATGGCGGTGACCCTCTCCAGCCCCATTCCGGTATCGACCGAAGGCTTGGGCAAATCGATCCGCGTGTCCGCGGTGAGCTGTTCGAACTGCATGAAGACGAGGTTCCAGATTTCAATGAAACGGTCGCCATCTTCATTGGCGCTTCCTGGAGGTCCGCCAGGAATATGGTCGCCATGGTCATAGAATAACTCCGAGCACGGCCCGCACGGTCCGGTATCGCCCATGGACCAGAAATTGTCGTGTGTTGAAATTCGAATAACTCGCTCGTCAGGCAAGCCAGCAATCTTCTTCCACAGTGCAAAGGACTCATCGTCCTCCGAATAAACCGTGGCGATCAGACGATCCGCGGCGAGTCCGAACTCCTTGGTTACCAAATTCCAGGCGAATTCAATGGCCACATCTTTGAAGTAATCGCCGAAGGAAAAATTCCCCAGCATCTCAAAGAACGTATGGTGGCGCGCGGTATAACCAACATTCTCGAGATCGTTGTGCTTACCGCCTGCGCGCACACATTTTTGCGAGGTAACGGCCCGTACATAGTCGCGCTTTTCGGCACCGGTAAAGACATTCTTGAATTGCACCATGCCCGAATTGACGAAGAGCAGAGTGGGGTCATTGTGCGGGACCAATGGCGATGAGGCCACGATCCGGTGATCGCTGACCTCGAAGTAGTCCAAGAATGTCGAGCGAATATCGTTGGCGGTGGTCATGGCAGACAATGTAGGGATTTTGCCCCTGCGCGCAAAGAGCGGCGACCTTATGCGTAGACCTATATTACCGATCGCGCATTGAAAGGCATCGTAATTCGATCAGCGGATCACAATTCGACCAAGCCCGATCAATCAACGGCGCCACAATCATTTTGCAATACACCCCGCCTCTTGGACCGAGTAGAATCAGTACCCACAAGCCCTTTGGCGGGGTGTGTCTTGCAGCGGATTCGCGATCTGAAATCTACGATTTCTCGGTGCCGCCCGGCACTGCGTCGTCTGGTAAACCTGCTTGTTTGTCGTCGGCAGGGTCTCCGGTAATCTGATCGGCCCCTGGTTTTTCGCCATCGGAATCTTCATCCTTGGCGTCCGGGCCGACAAGCATCGCATCGGAGACCAGTCCTGCATTCTCACGGATGGCGAATTCGACTTCATCGGCGATATCGGTGTTTTCCTTCAAGAAGGCTTTTGCGTTCTCCCGGCCCTGGCCGATACGCTGGTCCTTGTAGGAAAACCACGAACCCGCCTTCTCGATGATGTCAGCCTGAACGCCAAGGTCGAGCAACTCTCCCATCTTAGAGATGCCCTTGCCGTACATGATATCGAACTCGACGACACGGAAGGGCGGCGCCATCTTGTTCTTGACCACTTTTACCCTTGTCTGGTTGCCGACGACGACGTCGCGGTCCTTGATCGCGCCGATGCGGCGGATATCAAGGCGTACCGATGAGTAGAATTTGAGCGCGTTGCCGCCGGTGGTGGTTTCGGGGCTGCCAAACATCACCCCGATCTTCATGCGAATCTGGTTGATGAAGATCACCAGGCAACGCGAGCGGGCAATCGAGCTGGTCAGTTTGCGCAAGGCCTGGCTCATCAGGCGAGCTTGCAGGCCGACATGGGTGTCGCCCATCTCACCCTCAAGCTCGGCGCGGGGCACCAACGCCGCCACGGAGTCGATCACGAGCACGTCGACCGCTCCCGAGCGCACCAACGTGTCGACGATTTCAAGCGCCTGCTCGCCGGCGTCGGGCTGCGATATCAGGAGGTCATCGAGATTGATCCCGAGCTTGCCGGCATAGGCAGGATCGAGCGCGTGCTCGGCATCGATGAAAGCGCAGGTGCCGCCCTGCTTCTGCGATTCGGCAATGGCGTGCAGCGCCAGCGTCGTCTTGCCCGAACTTTCCGGTCCATAAATCTCGACCACACGGCCCCGCGGCAAGCCACCGATCCCCAGAGCGATGTCCAGGCCCAGCGATCCGGTTGGGATCACATCGACGTCGGCGTTCTGATCGCTCTGTCCAAGCTTCATGATCGAGCCCTTGCCAAAGGCCCGCTCGATCTGGCTGAGCGCCGATTCCAATGCCTTGTCACGGTTCATCGTGTTTTGCTCGACGAGCCTAAGCGCGGTCTGTGCCATGAAACGCCCCTCTTATTTCACAGGGATACGCTCTATGCAACGCGCCCCTGACATGTGGAATAGAAGCGGCAACGTACATGCTTTGTTCGCGTTCTGCAAGTGTTCTTATTTCGAAGCGGGCGACAACGACATATACGGATACATTTATAACGATATTCAGCGCTTTTAGTGCCGTGAAGACCGATTTGTCCGTGGTCCAATACTCGGCCGCGTAGCGACCGACGAGGTCAGAAATTCGGAAGGGATGATATCGTCGACCGCTTCGGCGCCCGCCGCCCATTCGCTGTCGATCAAATGCCTGTGCCAGTCAATCAGGGTCCTCACATTGAGGTGAGCGAACGCCCCAATTGCCATGGCTGCCGGCATAAAGTTCCGCACTGGTCGAGACGCCGGCGGATTTCAGCGTGCCGCGCTTTGATTTCCCGCTGGCGGAAATTAAAGTTGCCACACAACCGTTTAGCGAAATTGTGATCGTTCCTATACGACTTCAAATTCACGCGGCAGATCGATGCCCTCGATCGCCACTACTCGTGATGGGGATCCGTCCAGTCCAGCGAGCTTAAGGGGCAACGCCATAATTGCGACACGGGATCCGGTGATAGCGCCCAAACCTCGCACGTATTCTATATTGTATATCTCAGTTCCGAGCAGTTTGTGGTGAACCTCGCAGTCTTCGCCGCGGAAACCGGATATACGGACGGCGTATTCTTCGGCGAAGTCATAGACCACTGCCTTCACCCCCCGCTCCACAAGCCAGTCCGCGCCTTCGGCGGTTAAGTACGGGCTGTCCGACCAGAAGATATCCGCGCCCCAATGTTTATCGGTCCAATTGGTCCGCAAAATGACAATGTCACCCGGAACAACATGCCGGCCTCTATCTTCCAGGGTATCCCCGGAGATGCCGGCAGCACGGCCGTGATCGCCGAGGTCGATCAATCCCGCTGGCCCTAATAGCTTAGACAGGGGGGCTTCATCGATACCCTTCCCACTCTGGATGAAGTGATTGGGTGCATCCACGTGGGTCGCATGATGAGCAAACATAGAGAACACGGATCCTTGCCATCCGCAGTTGTCGTAGCTGTAGGGAGTGTCGAAACTAACCTCGATCCCTAGGCGACCTTCGCCGTGCCGGATTGGAATGGAGAGATCTATAATTTTCATTCTTTCACCTTTGTAGCCGCACGCGTCCGTCGTCAAATTAATTGAGCCGACATTTCTGAGATGAGATCCAACTTTGCGGGAATCATACTACAGTCCCAGTGTCAGGAGAGCTGTGTCCCTTTTCCCGCCATCCGATAACATGATCGCCCTCCGGCTACAGCCAGCACCGCATCATGGCCCCGCCGATCCGCCGCGCGCTGCGATGAGCGATATCCCGCCTGCCCCCGAACGCCAGGCGAGGTTCGATTCTGCGACCCCAGGAATCGGATCTCTGGCGGTGGCTGAACCGAAGCTGGATGTATTCGGGAAATCAGGGCGAATTCTGAAAGTCGCATCGCTGATGAAGCGTTGGCGCCTAAATCACCTCAATGCCCTGACTTCTTATACCAACGGCCAATAAGAATGACCGTTGTATGTTCCCTCAAACGCCGGGCGGGTGCGTCCGCACCCTTGGCTGCCTCGCATAAGCTCGGGCGCGCTCCTGAGATTGTCGAAGGGCGCGCTTGCCAAAGGACGATGAGTCAAACTCATCGGCCTTTGGTATTATTCCATTCATCCGTAAGCGATGCCCATAGTTGACGGGGCACCAGCGTGTAGGCCCGGTGTCTCCTCGGGCGTTGTCTGCGACTGAAATTCGGTGAAAAGGGTCAACGATAGTACGCTAGCATCGAGGGCGATTCACTTGGGCTGCTGAGATCAAATCCAGGGCTCGTTGCTCTCGATAAGCTATTCATCGAGCCGGAACTTGGAGTGGAAATCCGCGATCGGCCCTATCATCACACTCTCTTTGTGGTATGGCCCCCGAAGCGGTCAGCTTCCTTTGCTCGGGTGTGTCCATTCGCGGCCGGCAAACACACCGTCAGGCGGTGTGTCCAACAGATGGTTGGCGTAGTTGCTCAGGGTTTTGACGCCAACGGCCAGAACAAGAGCCAAAACTTGGTTGTCCGTGTACCCGGCATCGAGAAATGGCTCGACGTCGGACGGGTGCGGGAGACCGCGCTTTTGCACGATCGCTTTTGCAAGCGCGCTCAGACTGCGTAGCCGTGGATCCTTGATCTCGGTGCCTTCCCGCAGCGAGCTGATGACGTCCGACGGGACATTCGACTGCTTGTCAGCAACGAAGCTATGCGCTGCCATGCAATACTCGCAATCGTTCTCGTAGCTTATGGAAAGGAACACCACCTCCTGTTCAACGGGCGTGAAGCCACTCTTTTCCCGGAACAAATGATATCCGTGCAGGTAGGCATCCAGTAGAGGCGGGAAGTTCGCCATGAACCCATACATGTTCGGGATCATGCCCATCTTGGCATGCGCCGCCTGCAATAATGCCTTCGCGTCAGGTTCTGCGCTATCGAGCGTTTGCTTTGAAAATGAAAGACGTGTTGTCATTTGCGTTGGCTCCGCAATTCGCTGGTGTTGGGCCTCACAACGAACCTCTTTCTCATGCCGGAACCGGACGCATCACGAACAAGCCGTCTATTCGTTCCACTGGCATTGCACTCGCAAATCGGTCGATCTGCGTGGCAATTCTGATATCGTTTTCAGGAAATTCTGGCTTCTTCGGATCGGTGAACCACCGCCCACAGGTTGAATCGTACACACGTTGGAGAAACGGTTTTGGGTCAGGCGTTTTACCTTGCACGACTTCGCCAAGGTATTCGGCGCAAGCCCAGTCTTCATCGCCTTCCCGGTCTTCGTATATCCCGGTAATGACGAACGTCACCTGCTTCGGATTCAGCGCTTTGACATAACGAGCGGTCGCCGCCGCGCAAACAAAGCTGGCGCCGAGCAACATACCCGCACCGGCGCTTCGAACAATTCCCTGGGTCCCCGCGCTGGTCCTTTGGATAAGTCGGCGGTCGGCCAAATCCAACTCATCGATCTCCGCCGACG
Source organism: Alphaproteobacteria bacterium (assembly GCA_027295145.1). Lineage (GTDB taxonomy): Bacteria > Pseudomonadota > Alphaproteobacteria > JAPULJ01 > JAPULJ01 > JAPULJ01. The sequence goes on from JAPULJ010000421.1 coordinate 7,341, forward strand.
AGTTGCTGTAATCGAACTCAGGTATCGCGAGTGCGTTCACCTCGCCCATTACCTGCGAGCCCGGGAAGCGATCCTTGAGAGCGAGCGCCTCCTTCACCTCGCTTGTTAGAAGTATCTCCTGGGCGCCGCGACCGAAGGCGCAAGCGGCCGTTGTGAACGCGCGCAATACATCGATGACGACGACGGTGTCGGAGGCTTGGCCACACGTCTCCAGGGTAGCAAATTCGATTTTGGGTGTCATGGTGGATGCTCGTTAGGCGCTGGCTTGTTTCGCCGTTGCCGGGCGGAGGTCCTTGAAGGCGCGTGCGGTTTCGGTCTGCGCTTTCTCTGCTGGTAGCCGCTCCATGGCCGACCCGCCGAGAAACCCATGAACGTTCGTTGTATTCTCCAAAACATAGCGGGCGTCTTCAACCGTTGCGATCGGGCCGCCGTGGGAGAGGACAAAGATGTCCGGGTTGACCGAGTGCGCCGCGTCGGCGATATCCTGCACATCCTTCACCGCTCCATCGAGCTGCCGTGCATTCACCGCGCCGATCGATCCCGAAACCGTCAGGCCCATGTGCGTTACGATGATGTCAGCCCCGGCCTCGGCCATTTGCCGCGTCGTCTCGGCGTCGTAAGCGAACGGGGCGGTGACCATGTCGAGTTCGTGCGCCTGACGGATCATATCGACTTCGAGGCCGAGACCCATGCCGGTGCCCTCCAGGTTCTCCCGGAAGACACCGTCTATCAGTCCGACGGAGGGCCAATTCATGATGCCGACAACGCCCAAGGCCTTTAGCTGCTCGAGGTATACCGGCATGACCCGAAATGGATCCGTGCCGCATATCCCGCCGATGACGGGAGTGCCTTTCAGGACCGGGATGACTTCCTCGGCCATTTCCAAAGTCAATGCGTTCGCATCACCATAGGGCAGGAGGCCGGCAAGAGATCCGCGGCCCGCCATACGATAGCGGGCGGTGTTGTAGATAAAGATCAAGTCACACCCGCCCGCCTCCGAGCATTTGGCTGATAATCCGGTTCCGCAGCCGGCAGCGATGATGTAACGACCTGCGTCGATTTCGCCGCGGAGCTTTTTCAGAACCTCGCTTCGTTCCATGACAAATTCTCCCATTTTTTTGAAGTCAGTGTTGTCCCATTAACGTGTGCAATGCGTCGGCCATGGCCTGGCCAAACGCCGGGTCATTGATGTCGGATCCAAATTCCTTGACGCGGACAACGTTCGAATCAATGGTTTCCCGAAGCTCCTTGAACAGCGCTTGGTCGGCCTCGGGATCGTGAAACGGTTTACCCGGCAGGTCGATCGATGACACTCCGCCGAGCGGTATGAACAATTCGACCGGACCATTCGCAGCATTCAATTTTCGCGAAATGAGTTGGCCGAGCTTGCGGTTCTCCTCGGGCGTCGTTCTCATCAAGGTGACATTGGGGTTATGGGCATAGAGTTTCCGCTTGGCGAAGCGCTCGGGGACAGTTCCTTTCGGGCCGAAATCGCACATATCGAGCGCACCCACCGAAACAACTTGCGGTATTCCACGCGCGCCTGCGGCCTCCAGCCGATCGGGCCCGGCGTTGTGGATTCCTCCGATCATTTCGTCGGCCAACTCAGTCGTCGTCACATCCAAAACACCGTCAATCAAGCCGTCGCGGATCAGCGCTTCCATCGATCGGCCACCGGTGCCGGCTGAGTGAAATACCAGTACTTCGTATCCCAAGCTTTCGAGCCGTTCCCGCGCTGCGTTGACGCATTGTGTTGTGACGCCGAACTGGCTGGCACCGATCACTGGGCGTGATTCGCGTGGTTCGGTCGCGCGAACTCCCTTAGCCATCCCGGCAATCGCATTGCCAGCGTTTGCGAACACTTTCTCGGAGATCGAATTGATTCCGGCGATGTCGACAACGGGATACATCATCATGATGTCGTGGCCGCCAATGAAAGAACGCGTGTCGCCGCACGCAAGGGTCGACACCATGAGCTTTGGAACGCCGATTGGCAGGGCCTGCATCGCAGCGGATAGAAGCGAGGAACCGCCGGAGCCTCCCAAACCCATCATGGCGTCGAATCGCCCTTCGGAATGGAGC
>JAPULJ010000422.1 GCA_027295145.1 Alphaproteobacteria bacterium
GGCGCGCCCTGGAATCGCCGCCTTGCAATCAATTTGTAGGTCGAGCTCATGCGCAGGGAAAACTCCGAGATCACCGCCTTAGCGCCGGTTTCCTTCAGCACCCGGCCCAGCGGCACGTTGCAACGAAAGGCGTTGCCGGGATCGGGAAATTCAAAATCGAAGCGCCGAATGAACTCGTGGCCGCCGTCTACCAGGTTCAGGTGGGTGCCTTGGGGCGGCGCCTTGGACGTCGCGACGACCCAGCCGAATTCCCGATAGAGCCGTTCGAAAACCGGCAGTCGGTAATGGGTAACCAAGCGTTGAAGGATGATGATATCGGGCATTGGGTGAACAGTTTATTCTCGACGAATGGCAACCAAGTTCTGGTAATAATACAGCTCCAATAGAGGAACCGGATGATCCACCAATGGTAACAACGTGCCATTGTCCAATATCCTATAAAATTCGAAGTTCCGCAGAAGTTCCTTGAAATCGTGAAAGAAAGTTCGGGCATAGACGTCCAATTCACTGAACTCGAACTGGACCATACGGATGCGGTCCGCGGCGAACGCGTCCTTCGCACCTTTCAGGACCGATAATTCGAGGCCTTCTACATCCACCTTCATCAGATCGACTCGCTCAATCCCGCGCTTTTTCAAAAAAAGATCAACCGTCGTCACCGGAACCTCGATGGCTTCCGAGCAACCGCGAGACTGGGCAATATGGTGCTCTTCGATGACCCCTTGATAGACACTTGCATGGCTCGACCCCTGCCCGCCCGGATAATCATAGAGCGTCAAGGTCCCTGGTTCCTCACCGCAGGCCACGGCAATGGCTTCGAAATCGAGAGACGACGCCACGTCCTCAAGTTTCGAAAATGTGCCTGGATGCGGTTCAAAAGCATGGATATGCGCCTCGGGAAACGCCGCCCGTACCAAGGCAGCGTAATTTCCACGATTGGCGCCGATATCGAGGACAACCGCCTTGCGCGGTAATTGCCGCGAGATGGCGCGCAAGAACAAACGCTCACCACGGTGGCTCCGCCAATTTCCAATACCCAGACCGCGAAGCGCGGCCATCAACAGCATCTTGTTGAAGACGAACATGGAGCGCCGGGACAGCAAAAAGGATAACAGACGATCAGCCAATTTCTTCATATCATGACAGCCGTTTTCTCAGGCCAAGAAGAAGCGCCGCAAGCAGAATTGCGTAAATCAGCAACCTTCCGATAACGACTCCGGGCAAGGCGAAATAATCTATCAGAAGATACGCAAATATGATGCTAAAGAGCATTGTCAAAATATTGGCCAAGAAGATGGCCCGTGTGTACTCGATCGCGCGCAAGCCGGCGCGTAGCGGCAAAATTGTCAGCGCCACCACATATGCCACTGCGTACCAGCGCACCAGGTAGCCGTATCCTGCAAACTCATCGCCGTATATCAGACCGAGCCAGACTTCTGGCGCGGCAGCGACCATCGCCGCAAAACCCACCGTAATAAGTCCAAAGACCAGGCCAATTTTTTTCATGTAACCGACCAAGGCGGCCTTGCCGCCGTGTTGAAAATGCCAAGCCGCCCGCGCGGGCACCACGTTCTCCAGGCCTTGGGACAGAATGTGGCAGGGACCCAAAAGGGTCTGGGCGGCCCGCAAGGCACCGACCGCGGCCGTGCCGAGCAGGGCGCCAGCGGCCAACATGAATAGGTTGCCGGTAATCCACTCCATTACGGCGGAGCCGGCGAGCCACCGGGAAAACTGCCAGTGGCGCGCGGCGGTGGCCCGGAACACCCCCGTTGACCAGGCGACCCGCTCGACCTGGAAGAGCCCAAGAAACGCCGCTGCCGCGGCGGCACCGGCGATAACCCAAAGTGCGCTTGCGACCTGCCGCTGTTCCGGAAACGACAAAAACAGCCAGGCTAGTACTGCGAGTTGCCCGAGGTAGCGCACCCCGTCGTTGACGAAAGCCTGTGCCGCCTTGCCACGCGTAAACAAATACCGGCGCAGGAAATCCTGAATTTGGAACGCGGCCGCCGCGCTAGCCAACGGCAGGCCAAGACCACTCAGGCCCCAGTCCGGAAAGATTAGTGGGCTGGCTTCAATCGCGGCCAGCAAAACCATAAACCCGCACAGGGAAAAAGCAATCTGCTGCACAATCACGGCACCATAATAGGCCGGCAGATCCGCCTCGGGCTGTTTGGGTCCAATACTCATCATAGGTGCGTTGATCATGGCGTGCTGCAGGGCATGGATGAACAGCACCGCCATCCAGGCGAGCGTGAACTGGCCGAAACCCTCCAACCCCAGAAAGCGGGCAAGCAGAATGCCAGTCACGAAATTAACTCCGCTGATCACCGCCTGGTCCGCGAGCGCCCAGTTGATGCGGCTGTAGCGGGCTAGGAGTCTTGCGGCGATCCGGATCATCGCGCTTCTAGGGCTGGGTCTAGCGCGCCCATGGCCCTCACCTGCCGCTCCCATAGCGGGCCAACCCAAGCATCTCCAGCGCCACCGCCACCACGAACCTGGGCGCGAGCACCAGGTAGCGGCGCCACAGACGGCGTGGCTCGCTAAGCAGGCGATAGAACCACTCCAACCCGCTGCGCTGCATCCACGCAGGGGCACGCTTGATGACTTCGGCGTGGAAGTCGAAGGCGGCGCCGACGCCGAGCATGACCGGCGCCTCGAGCCGGCCGAGATGCGCGGCCATCCAGCGCTCCTGCTTGGGCGTGCTCAATCCGATCCAAACGATATCGGCGCGCGATCCGTCGATCTTATCGACCACGGCCGCATCCTCTGCCTCGTTCAGCGGCCGAAACGGCGGCGAGTGTGTCCCGGCGACTTCTAGGCCGGGAAACCGCGCCTGCAGCCGCTCGGCCAGGCGCTCCGCCACGCCGGGGGCGCCGCCGTAAAAGTAATGCCGATAGCCTTTGGCCAGGGAATACTCGCAGAGCGCCGGCATAAGGTCGGGGCCGCAGACCCGCGCCACGCCCTGCGCGCCCATGAGACGCCCGGCCCAGACCAGTGGCACGCCGTCGGGTGCGACCATCCCGGCGCGCCGGTGGATATCCAAAAGCTCCGGATCGTCCTGACAGGCCATGACCCCGTGCACGTCCCGGAGACAGACGAACTCCTGCGCGCGGGCGGCGATCCAGCCGTCGATGACCTCGAGCGCCGCCGCCATGTCCACGATGCTGACCGGGACACCGAGTACGTTGAAACTATCTGGCCTCACCCGCTCCAAGATCGCCCTCGCTCAGGGTTGTTCCGAAACCGCGCCTCGGCCCGCTGGGGCCGATCACGCAAACCAATGTCCGAATTTCGGTCAGAAACCATGAACAATTCATTGAGGCCGCAAGAAAGATGTCCACTCTTTGTTAATACCGCATGCCTAGCCTGCGATAGGCCGAGGCAAGGCCTGTGCCGGATTCGGTCGCATTGCAAGCCTCCGGATGGACTGGTTGGCCCGATCGTTTCCCGGAAAAGCCAGCGATTCCGCTATCTGCGCGCCACCGATCGATAAATGCGGGTTCGCCTCCATGCTGGATAAGCTGTATCCGAATGCCCCGTCCGAGCCGCTCTCCCCCGCGGTTATCGGCGATATGTTGCGGCTGCTGGATCTGTCCGTGATCGGGGCGGTCGGCCTGGCCGTGTATTTCGGCTACGTGTATTCCGACCCACCGGGGCTCAGCGCCCAATACCTGGTCACCGTCGCGATCGGCGTCCTGGCCGCCGGATTGATTTTTCAGTGGCTCGGCGTCTACGCGGGCGACTTCCTGTTGGCCAAGGGCATGCGCAGTCATTGGATGATCGTGGCTTTTGCGATTACTTTCGCCGTGCTTTTGACTGCCGCTTTCGCGCTAAAAATATCGAGCTTCTATTCCCGCATCTGGTTGATTTCCTGGTTCATCGGAAGCGTCGGCCTTCTGTTGCTGGTCCGGCTGTTCCTGAGCGATTGGGTCCAACGCCAGGCGGCACAGAACGCCTTTGCCAACCGCACCGTGATCGTCGGGGTCGGCGAGCAGGGCCGGCGCCTTTTGAAACACCTGGAGCAGGTCGGCGCCGGCCGGGTCCGGGTCCTCGGCATGATCGACGATATCCCGGGACCGGACGAGACCGCCGAGCCAACCGCCAGTCAACCAAGCGGCCACCTGGGCGGCCACCTGGGCGGCATGGACGATCTGGCCCAGATGATCCGCCAAGGCGGCGTCGACGAAGTCCTGATCGCGCTGCCATGGGACCAGGAAGCGCGGGTGCAAGCGGTCGTCCAGCGTCTCGCCACGATGCCGGTACATATTCGCCTGGCATTGGATTTGGTCGGCTACCACTTCATCGGCCGCGGGCTGACACATATCGGCCACCTGCCGATGATCAATATCCTGAGCCGGCCGATTTCCGGCTGGTCGCAGGTTCACAAGAGCATTGAGGATCGGGTTCTCGCCTTCACCTTCATCGCTCTTTTGGCGCTGCCCATGGCTGCAATCGCACTGGCGATCAAGTTTCATTCACCCGGCCCGGTGCTGTTCAAGCAAAAACGCCTGGGCTTCAACGACACACCGTTCGAGCTGTGGAAGTTTCGCACCATGCACGCCCACATGGCCGACCCGGACTGTCTGGTTCAAGCGACCAGAGACGATCCCAGGGTCACCCGTCTCGGCCGTTTCCTGCGCCGGACCAGCCTCGACGAGCTGCCACAGCTGTTCAATGTCCTGCGCGGCGACATGTCAATCGTCGGCCCCCGCCCCCATGCGGCCTCGACCAAGGCCCAGGGATATTTTTTCGACGATATCGTCGATAGCTACGCCGCGCGCCACCGGGTCAAGCCAGGCATCACCGGTTGGGCCCAGGTCAACGGCTGGCGCGGCGAGACCGATACGGTCGACAAGATCCAGAAACGGGTGGAGCACGACCTCTATTACATCGACAATTGGTCGATCTGGCTGGACTTTCTGATCATCGCAAAAACCATCTTGGTGCTTTTCAGGGGCGAGAAAGCCTATTAGAAGCAATATTCTCTGGATTTTCCGAATCGGCGCGTTCGCGCGCGACCACAGCTCCTGTATTGCAAATTAGCCGTAGAGACCCAAGGCACCATGTCAGAGAAAACCGCCCTCATCACCGGCGTCACCGGACAGGATGGCGCCCACCTCGCCGATCTCTTGCTCGACAAGGGATACCTCGTTCACGGCATCAAACGCCGCTCGTCCTCGTTCAATACCGGCCGCGTCGACGGGCTATACCAGGACCCGCATCTGCCCGGGGTTCGGTTTTTCATGCATTATGGCGATCTCACGGACGCTACCAATTTGATCCGAATCGTCCAGGAAACCCAGCCTGACGAGATCTACAATCTTGCCGCCCAGAGCCACGTCCAGGTCAGCTTCGAGACGGCCGAA
>JAPULJ010000423.1 GCA_027295145.1 Alphaproteobacteria bacterium
TGGACAAGGAGTGGGCCTACCGGATCATCAAGCAGGTCGGCAACTACGGCGAAATCTATGAGAAAAATTGGGGCCCGCCGCTCAATCTGGCCCGCGGCCTCAACAACCTGTGGACCAATGGTGGCCTGATGTACGGCTTCCCGATGAAATAACCGACGAAACCGCTTCGGCCGCCGTCTTCGGTCGAGAGACCGGGGGCGGTGGCCATCTTTTTTGCTTTATCCTTTTTCGGTTTTATCCAAAGAGCAGTTTGGTGATGGCACAAGACTCTCAATCCGCACCCATTGGCGCCCCCAATAGCGGCCTTGAGCCGAAAGGCGATACATCGATCCTCAACAGCATGGCCTTCCGAAGCATCGCCTATCAGGTGATCCTCGCCATCTTCGTCATCCTTGGGGGTCTCTATTTATACACCAACGTGAATACCAATCTGGACCGGCAGGGTATCGCCACAGGGTGGGATTTCGTCACTGAGAACGCCGGATTCGACATCGGTGAATCACCCATCGAATATGATTCTGAAGACAGCTACGGCAAAGCCATGTGGGTCGGCGTGCTAAATACCCTAAGGGTCGCCTTCGTCGGCATTATTCTCGCTTCTATCCTTGGCATTTTTATGGGCATCGCTCGGACGTCGCAAAACTGGCTGCTCTCTAAAGTGGCCTACGTGTATGTCGAGGTTTGCCGCAACGTCCCTGTCATTTTACATGTCTTGTTTTGGGCCACCGTGGTCAGATTCCTGCCAGCGCCGCGACAAGCCATCTCGCCGTTCGAAGGCGCTTATCTAATGAATCGGGGCGTGGTTTTTCCGATTCCCAGCGAAGACCCTTCTCACATCTGGATCGGCGCCGCCTTCGTTCTCGGAATCATCGGCGCCATCCTTCTGGGCCGCTGGTCTCGGCGACGACGTGAGCAGACAGGCCAATATATCTCGACTTTCTGGTGGAGTCTGGTGATCATTTTCATGCTGCCGCTGGCAACGTGGGTCGCTTTCGGCGCGCCCTTGTCCTGGGATGTTCCCGTTTTAAAGGGGTTCAATTTCAAGGGCGGGCTCGCCCTGTCGCCGGAATATGCGGCTTTGGTGGTCGGCATCACCGTCTATACGGCGGCCTTCATAGCTGAGATCGTCCGCGCCGGCATTCAATCAGTGCCCCTCGGCCAGATCGAAGCGTCCCGGGCGCTGGGGCTCCGGGCCGGCTTTATCATGCGCTACGTGACCATGCCGCAAGCGCTTCGCGTCATCGTGCCGCCAACGGCGAGCCAATATTTGAGCCTAACCAAGAACAGTTCGCTCGGCGTGCTGATCGGATATCCGGACTTGGTAAATATTGGCAACACAACCCTCAACCAGACAGGCCAAGCCGTGGAAGCCATCGCCATCATGATGATGGTCTATCTCACCATCAGCCTGAGCATTTCGACCTTCATGAACATTTACAACCGTATCGTCGCAATCAAGGAACGGTGAGGGCGTGGGCAAAGAGCATGACTGAAACAGCCAACACCGCGTCCCCCAAACCGCGTCAGATCGAACCGCCGCCCTTGGAAAAGGTCGCCGCGTTACGCTGGATACATCAAAATCTGTTCAACTCACCCTTGAACTCGATGATCACGGTGGTGGTGGGGCTGGGCCTGATTTTCACTCTCCCGGACTTCATTCGTTGGGGACTGCTCGAATCGGTCTGGTCCGGTACCCACGAAGTCTGCCGCGCCGCCACCGGGGCGTGCTGGGCTGTCATCGGTGAAAAACATAGGCCCATGTTGTTCGGGGTCTATCCCTTTGAAGAACACTGGCGGCTCATCTTAGCGCTGGTCATTTATCTTGCCGTCATCGCCATGACCCTATCGCCCGCGTTCTGGAAAATCAAAATCCTGATGCCGCTATGGATCGGCAACCTGGCCGTGACACTGACCCTCTTGTGGGGTGGCGTGTTTGGCTTGGCACCGGTCGATTCCGACCAGTGGGGCGGCCTGCCGCTGACGATGGTCCTGTTTTCCGGCACCATCGTCTTCGGATCACCGCTGTCCGTTCTTCTCGCCTTGGGCCGCCGCTCACACATGCCGGGGGTCAAATCCATTTGCGTGGTTTTCATCGAAAGTCTGCGCGGCGTCCCCCTGATCACCATCCTGTTCGTCGCGGTTAACGTCTTTCCATTGTTCCTGCCGGTGGGGCTGGAGTTCGATAAGCTGCTTCGGGTCATGGTCGGCATGGCGATTTTTTTCGCCTGCTATCAGGCCGAGGTAATTCGTGGCGGGCTGCAAGCGATCCCGCTCGGTCAAATCGAAGCCGCCGAGGCTCTGGGCCTCAACTATTGGCAGTTGATGAGCCGGATCGTCCTACCACAGGCGCTTAGAATTTGCCTGCCCGGCCTGGTCAACCACATCATCGCTGCCTTTAAGAACACATCCTTCGTCCTAATCATTGGCCTGTTCGATATTTTGACGGCGACGACCGCGGTCATGGAAGACCCCCTCTGGCGGATTTTCTTCATCGAAGCTTATTTGTTCGTGGCCCTGATATATTTTTGCTTCTGCTTCGCACTGTCTCGCTATAGCCAACTGGTGGAACGCTGGCTTACCGAAGGCCGCCGGCTCTAAAATTCGGAGACGACATATGAGTGATACTAACGCTACGGACCCTACCAACGACATCGTCATCGAACTTATCGACGTCAGCAAATGGTATGGTAATTTCCAGGCGCTCCGCGACATCAACATCAAGGTCAAGCGGGGCGAACGCGTCGTCGTCTGCGGCCCGTCAGGGTCCGGCAAGTCGACCTTGATCCGCTGCATCAACCGCCTTGAACATCATCAGCGCGGACGAATTCTGGTTGATGGCATAGAACTGACCGACAACCTCAAGAACATTGAAACCGTGCGCAGCGACGTCGGCATGGTGTTCCAGTCCTTCAACCTGTTTCCGCACATGAGTATCATCGACAATCTAACTCTGGCACCGATGCTGGTCCGCAAGATGCCGAAGGCCGAGGCCGAACAACTTGCGCTCAAATACCTTGAGCGGGTGCAGATACCCGAACAGGCTTACAAGTATCCGGGCCAGCTTTCCGGCGGCCAGCAGCAGCGCGTCGCTATCGCCCGCTCGCTCTGCATGCAGCCGCGCATCATGCTGTTTGACGAACCGACCTCGGCGCTTGATCCGGAGATGATTAAGGAGGTTCTAGACGTGATGGTCGAACTGGCCGATGAAGGCATGACGATGATCGTCGTCTCCCACGAAATGGGTTTCGCCAAGACCGTTGCCGATACGATGGTCTTCATGGACAATGCGGAAATCGTCGAAATCGCCGAACCGGACGTTTTCTTCACCAAACCGAAGAACGAGCGGACCCAAATGTTCCTGAACCAGATATTGACCCACTAAAACGGCACAGGGGACCGTTCCATGAATGCATCCGCGAGCCCCGACTGGGCAGCGCTCCGCAAGGAGTTCCCGACAACCGAGAATTGCGTCTACCTGAACATCGCCAACAAGGCGATCCTGCCGCGTTCCGTTGAAGCCGCCATGCAGTCTTGGATGACCGACATCTATGAGAACGCCGGCGAGGATGCGTTTTCCATGACCGGCATCGAAGAAACCCGCGACGCCGTCGCCGCAACATTCGGTGCCCCCAAAGATTGCCTGGCGCTGATCAAAAATACCTCGGAGGGAGTTAATATCGTCGCCCAGGGGTTTCCCTGGGCAACCGGGGATAATGTGGTGATTTCAGAGTTTGAGCATGAAAACAACACCTTTCCCTAGCGGCATTTGGCCAAACGCGGAATCGAAATTCGCCTGGCGGAACCTGGTGAAGATGGCCGGATTACGGTTGATCAATACCGCGGGCTTATCGATGACCGAACGCGGATTCTCGCCGTCGGCTGGGTCGTTTACGGGAACGGTTACCGTGCGGACTTGAGGGCGCTCTCGGATTTTTGCCATGACAAGGGTGTTAAACTGTTGGTCGATGGGATTCAGGCTGTGGGTATCCTGAGCGACCGTATTGATGACTTGGGGGCGGATGTTCTGTTGGCGGGTGGCCATAAGGCGCAGTTCAGCCTTGCCGGCGCTGGGTTCATGTATGCGACTCCGGAAATGATCACCACTCTGACGCCTCCCTATGCGGCGAAGTTCAGTTTCGACACGCAGGACCGGACCGTCTCAGACCCCGAACTCGCAACCGATGCCCACAGGTTTGAATATGGCAATCCGAACTTTCTCGGCACATGGGTGCAGCGGCGTTCAGCCGAATATCTCAAAGGTATCGGGTTGGCCAATATCGAATCCCGTGTCCGCGAACTGACGACCCAGCTGATTGAAACCGCCGACACTTACCAAATTCGAGTGCGCACCCCGCGGCCCTGGGAACACCGGGCCGGAATCGTCAGCCTGGATCTTGGACGGCACGCCGGTGAAACCGTCCGGAAATTGAATGATCAAGGCATCGTCGTCGCGGAAAAAGACAGCCACCTCCGCGCATCGCTGCATTTTTACAACAATGAGGACGATATCGGCCGCTTATTTTCGGCCCTGCGCGCCCTTTGAAATCAGTCCGTCAAAGCCGCGCAGGCGCGCTGGATCCGGGTGCAAGCTTCGGTAAGTTCCTCCACACTCGACGCGTAGGAAATTCGAAAATGCGGTGAGACGCCATAGACGGCGCCATGCACTGCGGCCACGTTTTCAGTTTCCAGAAGATACTGTACGAATTCCTGGTCGTTTTCGATGACCTGACCGCTTGGCGTTTTCCGGCCGATAACACCTGCACAACTGGGATAGACATAAAACGCACCCTTCGGCGTCGGGCAGGATAGTCCCGTCGCCTGGTTCAGCATGGAAACGATAAGGTCACGACGTTCTTCAAAGGACCGCGCCCGGTCTTTCAAGAAATCTTGCGGCCCTTGAAGGGCGGCGATGGAGGCGGCTTGTCCTATTGAGCTGGCGCCGGAAGTAACCAGGGACTGCAGTTTCGTCATCTGTAGGACCATTTCCGCCGTCGTTCCCGCATAACCGACACGCCAGCCCGTCATCGCATAGGCTTTCGAAACCCCATTTATGGTGACCGTGCGGTCCCGCAAGCGGGGTTCGACCTGCGCGATGGTAGCAAACTTTAGGCCGTCAAAGGTAATGTGCTCGTAAATATCGTCGGTGATCACGCCGACGCCTGGGTGATTAAGCAGCACGTCTGCAAGGGCCCGTAGATCCTCCTCCTCATAAACAGCGCCCGTGGGATTGCTGGGTGAATTCAGCAACAACCACCGGGTTTTCGGCGTGATCGCTTCCGCCAACTGTTTGGGGGTCAATTTGAAATTCTGATCGGCGCCGCACGTTACGATGACCGCCTTTCCTTCGGCGAATCTGATCATGTCGAGATAAGGGATGTAATAGGGCGCCGGCAAGATGATTTCGTCCCCAACCCCGGTCCAAGCCATGACGGCGTTGAACAGAACCTGCTTCGCGCCATTGCCGACAATGATCTCGTCGCGGCCAAACGTCAGGCTATTCTCGCGCTCGAACTTCTCGATCACCGCATCTTTCAATTCAATGGAACCAGATGTGGTCGTGTATTTCGTCTCGCCGCGTTTCGCTGCTGCGTTGGCGGCGTCGATAACGTGATCAGGGGTCGGGAAATCCGGCTGGCCGGAGCTGAGCGCGATAACATCGACGCCATCCGCCTTCATCTCCCGGGCCCGTTCCGACATGGCCGCACTGGCCGACGTTTCGATCAAGTTCATACGTTCCGCGTACAAGGTTCGTTCCGTCACGTGAACACCTCTCTTAAAGTCAACTTATTGGGATGTGCGCCAACTGCGGGCCAAATCCAGGACCCGGTCTACATCGTCAGCGTTATTGTATAGGTGCAGCGCAAATCGGATCATGCCGCGCCGGATAGTGTGTATGACGTCGTTTTCTAAAAGATACTTCGACAAATCTTCGATTTCAGGGTCTTCGGTGCTGTCGTGTCCGCTGCTTGGTGTGCCAATACAAACGATGGATCCCAAATGTGGCCCCGGTTCACCGCCAGCGACGTTGAATCCAAGGTCCAGCAACCCGAGGACGAGCTGATGGGAAAGTTTGATAACGTGCGTCTCGATACGCTCCGTGCCCACGGACGTCAGAATCTTCAGGGATTCCAGGCACACCACCGCAGCCGGATAGTTATAGTTGCCCACATCGAAACGCCGCGCGCCGGGCATCAGCCGATAGTTCGTCGCGCCCATCGTCGCCTCATGCGCCCCTTCCCCCAGATCAACGCCGAAACGTGCCAGATACGCGGGATTGATTTTTTCCGCCCAAGCCTCGCGGCAGTATAGGAAACCCATACCATATAGGCCGCAAAGGCCTTTTTGAGTCGACGTGGCGAGGCCATCGACACCCATTGTCTTGACATCCGTATGCAGAACGCCGACCGATTGCACCGCATCAACCAAAAGAAAAACGTCTCGTTCCCGGCAAACCTCACTGAGGCGGCGGACATCGGCGCGGACCCCGGGCGAGAATGTGACGGTTGGCAGCGTGACAAGACGAGTGCGTTCGTCCACCGCCGCGATCATCGCGTCGATATCGATATGGCCGCCAAGGTCCGGAACCACCCGGACCTCAATGCCGTACCGCGCCTTTTGATTTAACCAGGGATATACATTGTTGGGATGTTCCAGGCTGAGTGTGACCACCACATTGTCATCGGGTTGCCAGTCCAATGACGCGGCCAGAATGTTCAAACCCTCCGACACATTCTTGGTCAAGGCAATTTCGCCTGCCGTGCCGTTAATCATCGCCGCGAACAGACGGCGGTTTTCTTCGACCAAATCGAATAAGCCGGTTTTATCAGTGCGGCCGATCTCCAGATCGTCCAAGTGCGTGTCCACCGCCCGGCGCGCGGACACCGGCAAAAGGCCGCGTGTGCACGAACTCAGGTAGGTCGATTGGGCCGCTCCCGGGAACTCTTCGGCGATTAGGCCAGCGAGGTCGGCCGCTGGGTCAATTGCATATGATTTCATCGTCTTCCCTTATCTACGGGTAGTTTAGACCAAGGGCGCCGGACCTGCTACGTTTGCGGAAACTTTTTTCAGGCACCGGAGCACACTATGTCCGAACATCTCATAACCGAAATACACGACCACATCGCACACCTTGTTCTCAACAATCCGTCCAAAAGAAACGCCATCAACCTGGCCATGTGGCAGGGCCTGGGCGACGCCTTTTCGAAACTCGCCGACGACCCGGAGGTGCGGGTCGTCATCGTTTCCGGCGCCGGCGACAAAGCGTTCTCGGCGGGTGCCGATATATCGGAGTTCGGTGAGAAACGTTCGACCCCCGAAGGCCGGGAAATCTACGCGGACGCGGTTCAAGGCGCCTTTCAGGCCATGCGTGCGCTTCCCAAGGTTTCCATCGCCATGATCGACGGGGTTTGTGTCGGCGGTGGTGCTGAAGTCGCTATGGAATGCGACATTCTCCTGGCCTCCGACCGATCGCGTTTCGGTATTACGCCGGCGAAACTGGGAATCGGCTATGTGTTCGCCGATATCGAACGGCTGGTCGGGCAGTTAGGCCCCAAGGCGGCGCTTGAAATCTTGGCGACCGGGAAACTCTATCCGGCGGAAGAAGCCCTCGCGTTGGGTTGGATACGGGCCGTCTACCCCGCAAATGAACTTGAGAGCGAAGCGAATGCCCTGGCGCAGTCAATCTCTGACAACGCGCCCCTGACGGTCAAAGCTTCCAAGTTAATTATCAAAGAGGCCCTGAAACCAAAAGCGGAACGCAACAAAGATCTATGCGCACAACTGGTCGAAGCTTGTTATCTCAGCGATGACTGCAAGGAAGGGCA
>JAPULJ010000424.1 GCA_027295145.1 Alphaproteobacteria bacterium
GACCTGCGGTAGTATCAGCGAGACGATGGCCATGAACCGCAATGCACTTCGAAACTTTTTCGAGGCAGTAACAAGGGCGTTGCCGTGGCTCGCCACAGCTTTGGCCCTTTGCCTCAGCCTCAACCAGGCGCAGGCTCGGCCGGCTGCGTTGGTGGGATCAGACGCCAAGCCGAAGATGGCGTTGACTGTGCTGATGGCCGCTGCAAAAAAGAAGGAAGTGCCTTCAGCGGGGGGGCAAACGAAGGATCGAACACCAAAGACCAACAAGAAGCCGCGCTGCGCCGATGTTGGCGGTTACGAAGTCTATATGCGGCGGACAGGAAGAGTCTGCATGATCGGCGCGGAAGGCTATCAAGGGCCGGAATATCGCGGGGGACGCTGAACCGGAGCAGATCACGAACCCGTTCTCTTCGATGAGGCCCTGCGGCGGAGGGCGATATACCAGATTGTGTTCGTCGATCATAAGTATGGGCCGCTAGGTTTTGTCCCCCGCATGAATTTGGTGAGCGGGTAGCCTCAACGTCAGAGGGCGCGTCACGAACAGACGATCACGCGCCTTTGCATCGGTACCCGGTAGCAGATGTTCCTGCCGCCGCGGGTATAGCAGCGGGTGGTGTAACCGCGCGCCGCCATGTTCAGGACGCGGCATCTCTTCGAGCGGCCGGTCGGCCCAGCAATCGCGGCCTCTTGGTAGCCCTCCGGGCCCTGCGGCTGGAATGTCGGCGCGGCCATTGCGGCGGTGCTACCGGCGAGGATGGCAGTGACAAGAATGGTCTTGATCATGGTCCTATCTCCCCTGTTGTCCCGGCGGCCTGTTCGGACCGCCCTCGGGCGTTTTGCATGGTCGCGAGCATGCCGCATTCACTTCGCGCGCGCAGTGACAGGGGTCACCATCGCCAGCCGAGTGGAAGGCGGCTAAATTAGTCTGATATCCCCCGCGCACGAAACGCGTTATGCATCCGGAGCTACGTGGCGCGGCCATCCCAGTAGGGTGCGTAATTTTTGCGCACTCTCGTATGATCGGTCGCCCTCGTGGTGTTCGGTGTCGGGAATGGTTTCGATATCGACGACCATCAGGATTGAGAGCAGCATCACAGACCCCCGAGCACCTCTTGAGCAAGGAGCACAATCTACATCGATTGCGGGAATGGCGCATTCGGGATCAAACCGTTACAGAATCGACAGAGCTAAGCGACACGAAACGCGCTCTTGATCGAGCGAAAAAGTCACCGGAGGTAATATCGAATAGACTACTGTCTGGCACCTGGGTTTGGGTTCTGCTTAAACTAAGGAGACGCAAATGCGCGCGATCATATTGACGATCGCGTTGGTCCTGGTGATCGGCGCCCACACGCGCAACGCCACCGCCGAGGCAGTCGATCTGGAAATTATGCTAGCGGTCGACATTTCCGGATCGATCGACCCATTCGAAGCAAAGCTGCAGCGCGAAGGCTATCTGAAGGCGCTAACGCACCCTTCAGTGATTGCCGCGATCACCAGTGGCAAGCATCGCCGCGTGGCGATCAGCTATATGGAATGGGCGGGTGAGCTTTCGCAGAACACGCTGGTCGACTGGACGGTAGTGAGCAACGTGGCCACTGCGCGTGCCTTCGCAGGCAAGATCGGCGCGATTCCGATCACAACGTCCCACTGGACCTCGATCTCGGGCGCGATCGACCACGCGGTCAAGGCCTTCGCCAAGAACCCACACAAGGGCTCGCGGCGGGTGCTCGACATCTCCGGCGACGGGCGCAACAACGACGGCGGCAAACTGGGGCCCGCGCGTACCAGGGCGTTTGCGCTCGGCATCATCATCAACGGCCTGCCGATTATGAACGACCGGCCGAACCCCTACGGCCTACCGATCGATAGGAAACTCGACGAATACTACAAAACCCGGGTAATCGGCGGGCGCGGGGCCTTCATCATCGTGGCCAAGGGATTCGAGGAGTTCGCGGAAGCCATTCGCGCCAAGCTTGTGCGCGAGATCGCCGATCGGGGCGGTCCCGTAACCGATCGGGTAGTGGACCGTACAGCGCCCGGCGCGAGAACTCGCATGCCCTAAGCCTACAGAATTGCGAGCGGGGCCCCAGAACGCCCGAGGATGCGTCACGAACAGACGATCACGCGCCTTTGCATCGGTACCCGGTAGCAGATGTTCCTGCCGCCGCGGGTGTAGCAGCGGGTGGTGTAACCGCGCGCCGCCATGTTCAGGACACGGCACCTCTTCGAGCGGCCGGTCGGCCCAGCGATCGCGGCCTCTTGGTAGCCCTCCGGGCCCTGCGGCTGGAATGTCGGCGCGGCCATTGCGGTGGTGCTGCCGACGAGGATGGCAGTGACAAGAATGGTCTTGATCATGGTCCTATCTCCCCTGTTGTCCCGGCGGCCTGTTCGGACCGCTCTCGGGCGTTTTGCATGGTCGCGAGCATGCCGCATTCACTTCACGCGCGCAGTGACAGGGGTCACCATCACCCGCCAAGTGGAAGGTCGGCTATTGTGGGTGCCCCAGCGGCGGTGTGCTTGTGCTTCACCTCAAAATTGCCGGCGGGATACCGCTAGACGAACTTGAACAAACGGGAGCATGACATGACGGCAGCGATCGCCTGCCCAGTGTGCCGGGCGGATCACATCGGAAGCCTGTTGAGGCCCAAATCCCTGCGCGACGGGCACAAGGCGCTGGCGCAAGGGAAGATCGATGAGGCAAGGTTCGCCGCGATCCAGGCGGACGCCATCCGCGAATCGGTGGCCATGCAGGAGGCGGCGGGAATGGGAGCCGTCACCGATGGCGAATTTCGCCGACGGTCGTGGTTCGCGGGCTTCGTCGACGGGGTCGACGGGCTCGTCCACAAGGACACCTATTTCAAGTTCGTCGGGGGCGACGCGGCGACGGTATCTGTGCCGGTGCCCTTCGCGGAGGCCCCGATTAGGCGTATTGCCGGCATCACCACGCATGAGTTCGATTTCGTCAAGGACGTGGCGACGAAGCCGGTCAAGATCACCATGCCCGCGCCCTCGGTGATCCACTTCCACCGCGGCCCCGACTGCGCCGACACGGCTGTTTATCCTGATCCAGACAAATACTGGGCCGACCTCGTCGCCGTCTACCGCGATGAGATCGTCGATCTGGGCCAGCGGGGCCTCACCTATCTGCAACTCGACGAGGTGCCGATAGCCCTTCTTTGCGATGAGAACGTGCGCGCCCGAATCGAGGATTGGGGCTGGGCGTGGGAGGAGCTGCTCGACATCTACATCCGTTCGAGCAATGCGGCGATCGAAGCCG
This sequence comes from Alphaproteobacteria bacterium, assembly GCA_027295145.1. Taxonomy (GTDB): domain Bacteria; phylum Pseudomonadota; class Alphaproteobacteria; order JAPULJ01; family JAPULJ01; genus JAPULJ01. The sequence continues at coordinate 3,281 of JAPULJ010000424.1, forward strand.
CCCCCGAGACGATGACCGTCGGCATGCACATGTGCCGCGGAAACTACCGAGGCAAATGGATCGGCACGGGTGGCTACGAGCCGGTCGCCGAACGCCTCTTCAACGAAGTCAACGCCGACGTCTTTCTGCTCGAATACGACAGCGATCGTGCTGGCGACTTCGAACCCCTACGCTTCGTGCCCAGTGACAAGTCGATCGTGCTCGGCCTGGTCAGCACAAAGACGCCGGTGATGGAGGACGAAAGCGAGCTCAAGCGGCGCATCGAGGCGGCATCGAAATACGTGCCCCTCGACCGGTTGGCGATCAGCCCGCAATGCGGCTTCGGCACCACCGTCGGCGGCGCACCGATGGACGAGGAAGCGGAACGAAGGAAGCTCGAACTGGTAGCCCGTGTGGCGGACGATATGTGGGAGTGAGGGAGCTTCAGGACGGGGTGAAGTGGCGTGGGCGTGGGGCATTCATCGGCGGTTCAGGGAGGATCGTGCAGGATGGCGCGCGTTTCCGGCAATGCTCCCGCCACGGCGGCAACTGTCCGGGAGCGCAGACAGATAATGAAGGAAAGAAACCGGGCGGAACCCGGTCTCCACCGTTCAGGGTTCGGAGTGCGCCGCGGGACGTCCCGAGGCGTTTCGTATTTTGGCAACCCTGTTCGCGATAGGAGACCGACCGATGAAGACCAATCTGATTAAGACCGCTGCCGCGGCCCTGATCGCGGCCCTCGCCGCCGGCGCCATGCTGCCGGGCGAAGTCGCCGCCAAGCCTTCCGGCAAGCCGCCGATCTCGAAGCCACTCCCGAAGTGGTATTTTAAGAAGAAGGTCTATTTGAATTGCCAGGTCATCCAAGAGGGCCAGCAGCGCAAGGTTCGCATCGGCAACTGGCTCGGCTACACGCTCAAGAAGCACACCCGGATCTCCTGGCGCGCCAAGGGCAGCCGGGGCAGCGTCGCTGGGGTGGTCGATCTCTACCGCCCGCTCCCGGCCGGCGGGTACATCTTGCGCAACGTGCCGTCGACGATCACGAGTTGCCGCGCCTCGTTCATGGCCTCGATCAACCGCTACTGAGCAAGACGCGGGCGCGTCAAAACGCACGCCTGGTTAGTGCGTCACCCATATCCGGAAGTGACGCCGTGGCGACGTGGTGCATCGACCCGGAGACCATTTATCCTGTCGAATTGTCAGCGTTCACGGCGCGACGCAGTGCCGCTCGAGCCAGCAAACGCGTGGAATCGAGCGTCGGCAGCGAAGAATTCGTATCGTCGATTATCAGTGGGAGCTCTGTGCAGCCTAAGATCATGGCATCACACCCGGCCAGTTTCAGTCGGTCGGTGACGTTCTGGAAGTAGGTTATCGCCTCCGGCTTGAACGCGCCGTAGACCAGCTCCTCCATAATGATGCGATCGATTTCATCGCGCTCGGCGGGATCGGGACGCAGGAATTCCAATCCGCGCGCCATCAGCTTCTCTGGGTAGACATCGCAGTCTACGAGCCACCGTGT
>JAPULJ010000425.1 GCA_027295145.1 Alphaproteobacteria bacterium
ACTGACTCAAGTTCAATTTGGGCACGGCGCTCTCTCTTTGGATGCCTGCAAGGTAAGCGGGGTGCGGCGAGCCGAGTTCGGGCACGGGGTTCCCTGTTGCACGGACGTTGCCGCAAGTCTGTTATGGGCCTCGTTTCGCCATCGGGAGAATCTCGGCGACCATTTTCTCTTCGCCGCCCTTCATCATCGCGGCAATCCGCTGGCCGATCGCTTCGTTGGCAGCTTTCACCGGATCGGCGGCAAGATGGGCATAACGCTGCGTCGTGGCCGTCTGGGTGTGGCCGAGGAGCCGGCCGATCATTGGCAGTGATAAGCCACCGGCCGCGCCCACAGAGGCAAAGGAATGGCGAAGATCGTGGAGTCTCACGTCCTCAATGCCGCGCGGAAGTTCGACACCGCAACGCTTGGCCTCTTGGACACACTCGGCGTAAAGCGGCTCACGATCGAGCTTTTCACGCAGCAGCGTAACCAGCCTGCCGCCCTCTGATCTTGATTCCGCCTCCGCGGCCCACAGGCGTAAGGTCGTGCGCTGGCGAAGACGCCGCCAGGGTTTTTGCAAGTTGACCAGCGGCGCTCCTTTACGTTCGCCGGCTATCACGTGGGGATTGCCGTCAATGTGCGGAAGCGTGGCGAGGATTTCCAGAGCAGGCGCTGATAGATATATCGCCTTTGCGCCGGTTTTGGAGTCGGGTAGCCGCAGCATGGCTCGCTCAAGGTCGACGTGCTCCCATCTCAAGCTGAGGATCTCGCTCACCCTGGCGCCCGTGAATATCAGAAGCCGAACAGCCGCGATCGCGAACGGGCTCTCCACGCCCTGCTCTGCTTCTGCGAGGACATGCCCAAGGCATGCTAGCTCGGCTTCCGATAGGAACCTTTCGCGGCGGCTCTCGCGATACTTTTCGACGTACCGGCATGGATTAGTGCCTTCGGCGCGCCAGCCCCACCGTTCCGCCATGCTGAACATATGCGACAGCAGCGAGAGGCAGCGGTTAGCGGCCCCTTCGCCGCCCCTCACGATCGAGCGCGCCCGCGGACCTAACTTTATGTCTTTGGCCGTCTTGCCGTCCTTTACGGCACGCTTGAAACGATCCACATCGGCGCGGGTTATATCGGCAACGTTCAGCCGACCGAGCAGTGGCTTGATGTGGTTCTCGATGTTAATGCGATCGGTCGCCACAGTAGACGGCCGCTTGTGGTGCTCGGCGTAATCGGCAAGATAGCACTCGCACAATTCTGCTATCGTGCGCTGATCGCGCGCCGCCTCGCGGGCCGCAGCAGGGTCGTTTCCATCTGCCACGTCTCCGAGAACAGATTCAGCCTTCGTCCGCGCTTTCTCGGCCGTCCACGGCGCGCCATGCTCGCCGATACGATACCAGCGCTGTCGCCCACCGAATCGGTATTTGACGACGTAGACCCGAGCGTCGCGCTGCCGCCGGACGCCATATCCCCGAACGACTGTATCCCAGACTATGTCGCCGGGAGAAAGGGAATCTACCACTCGTTTGGTGATCTTTCGCTTTGCCATAGATGCCTCGGCAGGTGAAGTGCGGATGCCTGTTAACAGGCAATAGCAACCATGTAGCAACCAGATTACAGCGTATCAGTGACGGCGAACGACGGCAAGCGTCGTATTAATGACCATAAATAAAGGGATTATGGAGAGTGTCGTCGCAACCAGTCAGACTAGACCCTAAGAATGGCATTGTAGAGGTCGTCGGTTCGATTCCGTCCGGCTCCACCAGATTATTCAATAATTAGAAAGGGTTAGTGGGCTCTTCGCTAGCTCTTTCTTTTTTGCCAAAATACTGGTTTTGAAGAAATCGTTTATAACCAATCAGTTGAAGTCTTCGTGTGGGCGCACACCCGCACCACCCTAATCGTCCGGTAGGTCCAGGGTTACCGCGAAAATTCCGTTGAAGAAATCCGACACCACAATGGTGCCGCTGGCGAAGAACGGATAGTTGCCCCAGGTGCCGGAGAAGTCGGAGAATGCCTGCAGCGTGACATCGTCGCTAAGCTTGAACTGCAGCACGTCCGAGAAGCTGTTCAACCGCGGTTCCGTGTCGATGTAGGCTACTTCGTTGAGAAGATCGTCGCGGCATAAGCTGCCCTCGACATCGCCGACATCGACCACCCGCAAGCCCGAAGTGTAGTTGCTGTTGAACAGCAGGCCGCCGGCCACGTAACCGTCATGAGTCCCTGTCTCGACATCGTAGAAACACTGAAAGATCTCCTCCGGAACTTTGAGAGCGGCAATATCGAACACGATTTGCCGGGCCGACAGGGCGCCTTGCATCTGCGTTTCGTCGTTGAAGAAGATGTAGCGGTGATCCTCCGACAGCGCCAGCTGATGGCCAAATTCGTCGCCCGCGTAGGTGGTCAGCCGCGACAGTTTTTTGATCCCCACAGTCTCGCCGTCGACCTCGGTGAGCTGATAGATGCTGGGTCCGTTCTTCGGGTTTTGGACGAATTCTGTCACGTTGACCAGGCCCACAAAGTGCTTATAGCCATTGGCCAGCGCCATGATGATCTTGCCCTGATGGGCCGGATCGGGGCCGTGATAGCGGGTGATGACGCCATCGTGGGAATACCGGTTGAGGTCGGTCAGCACTACGGGGTTCCTGGGATCTCCCGGATTAATTTTCAACACCTTGGTCGACAGCGCCCGGCGTTTGCGCTGGGTTGCGTCCTTGGCGGTGTCGGCGGCGTGGATGGCCATGAAGCCCGAGGCTTCATCGATGGTGAGGTTGTGGGAATTGTTGATCGAGACTTGGCGGCCCTTCAGATCGGACAAGCTGGTCTTGACCACCGCGAAATCTGGTAGATCGTTCAGCGCCGGGCCGGCGCAGTCCTCCGGAGACAGGCAGGGTGTGCGTTCGCGCAACAGGGTTAAATCGAAGATGACCAAGCCATAACCTGGCGCCTCGCCGCTGACATAGGCATGGTTGGCGTAGACCTGAACGTCGCCATGGTCGGTTTGCGCTAAATCCGGGTGGCGCCACACCCCGAGCGGCAGGATCTCGCCATCGCCGGCTAGCCGCGCGAACACTACCCCGCCAATGGGTTGATAGAGCGCGGCGGCTTGATCGGCGCCTTCAATGACACGCGGCACATTGTGGGCGTCGGCGGCTGCGATGATGTATTCCTCACCGTTCAGCGGGTCGGTCCAGCCCCAAATATCCGCCACGATCGACAGGTCGGTCAGGCCCAGTTCTCGCGGGGACTTTTGATCGAGCAGCGTCATGTTGTGAGTGTCGAACGGCCCGCTGGTGGAGAAATCCGCCTGCGCCGCCGCCCGGTCCGGGCTCGCGGTGGCCATGGCGAACAGCATAACGACGGCGAACGCCGTTTGGGCGCCAAAACGTGTGACGGCGCCTTTTTGGACGCAAAACCGTCCGGGCGGCTTCAATAGGGACACGGTTGGAAAATCTCTATCCGGGCCAGGGGTCATCAAAATACAGTCACCAGTAAATGGAGCGGAGCGCTAATTTCAGCAGCCCGATCAAAGTATTGCCGCGTATTTTACCGTGGGTCGTGGGAAGAGTCATCGGCGACGCCAAAACGAGAGGCCCTGACGCTTTAAATTATCCTGATTTGGCAACTGCTTAACTATCTATTTCAATTGCCTTTTTGTCATTTACTCGACGGAATCCGGCGTTACCGATTTAGAACAAACCAGAATCAAAAGGACCCGCCATGACGGTAATGGCAAAGCTTAAAAACAGTGATAGAGAACGAAATTCCGCCCGGCTCCACCATTCAAAATAAAGGCTCAGCTGGAAACGGCTAAGCCCTTGTTTTTTCAGGTAGGCAAGAGGTAAGCGGATTATTAAATTATGGGGATGATCTGACGCTTATCGGGTTCGAGGCGCGGCATGGAATATTTTGACCTAATAAGAACCTGTCCCAGAACGAGCAAGCGCGTCGGCGTGTGCCTACTGGGAATGTTTGCACTGGTGCTGGTGTTCAGTCTGGCGCCATTAGCGGACGTTGCTTTGGCGCAGAGCGCAACCGAAGACGACAACAACACTCCACCGCCGCCGAAAAGTGGAACCTTTTTGTGGGCGCTGCTGGCCGTTGAGTGTCTTGGCGATGTGGCCGGTGAGGCAAAAGAATTTCTAGATGAAGCCCGCCGCCGTAATATTGTTCCCCAATATAGTTTGGCTTGGTGTTTGGAGAACAAGTTTTTGCCCGGGAGCGTTGTTCTTGGGGGCGAGAAAATATAGGGGATCGAGCTGTTGACCGACGCCGCCGGCAACGCCACCCCCAATAAACTCGCCCACGAGACCATAGTTACGCTGTGACATAAGATTGAGCGCACCGGGGAACGCGGCGTGGCTGGGGTTTTGGTTTCCAATCGTTAACCTTCAAATCCGGCAGCCAACGCCGTTTACTGCAGTTGGAATAATTAAACGTAATAATATACCGAAATTATTGATGTATTCCCGAGATTTTTCTCCGAGAAATCAGCGTAACAAAAGGATAATTATTTACAAAAAAGCTTTCTTATAAAAATTTCTCTTATACACTTCTGCGAAATTCACAAATACTGCGTCAGAGCACCTTGCTCCGGGCGCGAGCTCTATTGAGGGACCGCGGGCCATGAAAATAGTTGCAGTTACGTCGCAGAAGGGTGGAACCGGTAAAACCACGCTGTCCGGTCATCTCGCGGTTCAGGCCGAGCGCGCGGGTATGGGCCCGGTCGTGCTGATCGACTGCGACCCTCAGGGAAGCCTGACCAACTGGTGGAATTGTCGCCAGGTCGAAACACCGATCCTGGTCCAGACCAGCTTGGCGAACCTTGGCGAGGATTTGGTCGCGCTGCGCGAGACCGGCGTGCGGCTGGTTATCATCGATACCCCACCAGCGATTACCTGGACCATCGTCAACGTCATCAAATTGGCCGATCTGGTAGTCATACCCGTGCGGCCGAGCCCACACGATTTGGCGGCGACCGGTTCGACCGTCGACCTTATCGGGGGGCTTGGCAAACCCTTGGTCTTCGTGGTCAACAGCGCCAGCCCGCGCGCACGTATCACTGCCGAAGCGGCTGTCGCGCTGTCGCAGCATGGCGCGGTAGCTCCCGCCATCATCCATCACCGTACCGATTTCGCCGCCAGCATGATCGATGGCCGAACGGTCATGGAACTGCCGCGGGCGGAACGTTCCACCAGCGAAATCGAAAGACTGTGGGAGTATTTGGATACCCGCCTCAA
>JAPULJ010000426.1 GCA_027295145.1 Alphaproteobacteria bacterium
GCGGGATGATCGGTATCACGACCGCGCCGACAAGAACGAGTTTTCGCATGCCCATGACGCCTTGCAATACGTGATGCTCGGTGCCGGCGAGGGTCGGGCGTTGTTGGGGCGTGAGAAGCGCAAGCGGTCCGGTCCGCCGCCGCAGCGTGCGTCGATGTTTTGTTACGGGCCGGGTGCGCGGAGGGCCGCACGATGACTGCGCCTTGGCTCGCGATCTCGCTCGGTCCGACGCGGCCTGTCGAGCGCATTGAGCCAACCGACGAGGAACGCCGCAACGGCTGGACCGTGGATGCACTCTCGGAGTACGTCGCCGAGCGGCGCGCTGCTGAGGAAGCTCGGATCGATCCGCAGGCCCGACGCAAGCCGCGGCCGCAGTGGGCGAACGGGTCGAAATGGCACTGGCGGCGCACGCCGGGGTGGCGTGTCTAAACCAGGAAAGGGGATTGGCGACCAAATCGATTACTAATTATCGAGTTCCCCGATGCCGAGCTTCCCCGACCGGCCCGGGACCGCTCACTGCGGCTGCGGGCGGCATGAGGCCTCCCAGGTTCCGCACAAAGGACTTCTCCACACGCATGGGGTCGCATACATGCCCCGTGTGCGTTCGATGCGTCGCTGATGCGATGCGTCACGCCAGCGTTGATCCTGTTTCGCGCTGTTCAGTTGCCGAAATGTGATCGGTTTCTCCTTGCCAACCCCTTCGTTCAAAAATTCCCAGGCTCTCATTCGCCGTTCCTCCTCGTTCGATGTTCATATTTATCGAATAGGTGGAGCGCACTTGAACGCGTAGGCATGAATGAGGGTCCGCAATCAGATCCAGTGCGGAAGGAGCCTGCAGTAGGCGATGGTTCAGCTGAGTGCCAACAGGCGACATCTGTGATACCGGCCAGGTGCTCGCCAAGGTTGCCTGAGCTTTATTCAATCACCTCGTCGGCGCGGAGCAGAATGGAGGACGGGATTGTGATGCCGAGAGCTCGGGCGGTCTTCAGGTTCACGCGTAGTTTGTACTTGGTCGGCAGTTCGACCGGCAATTCGGAGGGTTTCGCGCCCTTGAGTATCCTATCCACGTATGTCGCGGCGCACTGGAACAGGTCGGCTCTGTCCACACCGTAGCTGATGAGCCCGCCGGCATCGACAAGCGCTTTTCTTTGGTAAATGACCGGGAGCCGGCTTTTCATGCCTAGATCAGCAATCTCCTCTACGTGAGGATTGACGATCGGGCCCGAGACCAGGAACAGGATGGCACCGGCCCTCCCCTTGACGCTGGCGTGGAATGCGCTCCTTAGATCGTTGGGATGCAAAACATCCTGGTATTGAAGTGTCACGCCGATAAGGCCCGCTCTACGATCGATCTCCTTACGGCCGGCCAAGTAGTTCGGACTGGACGAAGAAACGAGTACGGATGCGATAGAGAGCCGCGGCACGATCTCCTTCAGTATCTCCAATCGCTTCCCGCTCAGCTCCGGGTGAACCGACCCGCACCCGGTGATGTTGCCGCCTGGCCGCGCCAGGCTTTTGACGAAGCCATTTCCAATGGGATCTCCCCCAACGACCATGACGATGGGAATAGGGATCGTGGCCGTCGCCTCTTTGAGGGCTCGGATATCTCCTGCACCATTGGCAACGATGACATCCGGTTTGAGAACCGCCAACTCGGCGGCCATGGCGCGTTGGCGACGGCCGTTCCGCAAGTGATGTCGCCACTCAATCGAGATATTCGTTCCCTCGACGTAACCGAGCTCGCGCATTCGTTCTAGGAACGCTTTCGTGAAGCCCAAATCCAGGTTCGCGGGATTACCCGTCAGAAAGCCGATCCGGAAGACCTGACTTTTCTGTTCGGCGAAGGACTGCTGGGCAAAACAGATAATTCCCAGAGTTAGGGCGAGAACACGAAGTGTCCTGCCCGCCGATCCGGCCGTGCATCCGCCACCCCGACCGGCGTCGGCAAAACGAAAATAAGGAAGGGAAGTGAGAGGATTCGCAATCGATCGCCTCGCATGCATCCGCTTGCGCGCCAACGACATCCACATCGCTGCCTCCCGAAATGGCTTTTTGACGGTGAGGGCCGATCGGTCCCGAGAAACCAAATATATATCCAACACGAAGTCGCCGTCGAGCGGAATCGTAGCCGGTCCAATTGGGCCAACCCTTCGGCAGAGCTTGGGCTATTTATAACCAGATTGCGAAGCGTTTCGTTAGGAGGAAGATCGGCACAGCTTGACCAATGTTCCCGATACACGCGTCGGGGGATTATTTATTTTGCGGTGAAAAATTAGCTTATTGAGGCCAAATGTCTGAGTTGGGTCACACCCGGACCACCCGCTCCCATACCTCCGCGTCGGCAACGAAATGTACAGCGGACCCAGCCGGCTGAAAAGGAGACACGAGACCGTTTCCGTTCGATCGGGTGCAATCATTCTGAGTTGGGCTGGTTGTTTTCCGATCGCAATCTAACGAAATCCACATTTCCTTAGGTTTCGCCGGAACCCCGCAGAAACCTTGGGCTTGCGCCTCCGATTGATCTTTCTCACGCCAAAAAATATAATGTTTTCCGATGGTTAGAAAGATTTTGTGAGGTATTCCGATGAAACAAGCCAAGGTTCTCACCGATGCAGAGATGAAGCGGCTGATGGCCGTGATCGCCAATGGCAGGCACGCGGGGCGCAATCGCCTCGCCGTGATGCTCAGCCATCTTGCGGGGCTGCGGGTCGGAGAAATCGCCGCGCTCACGATGGGCGATGTCGTTGATAGTGAGGGCAGGCGCGCCGCCGCTTGGCCCCGTGTCCGCGCTAGACGTTAGCATTTGCCTTTTTTGATCTGTCCTGGCGGGCAAAAGCCACTGCCGGAATAAACCTTAAGCTTCGGCAAGCTTATTTCAGCCGACGGACCTTTAATTGACGCCTCGCAGCCAGCAAGTAGGGCGACCGCTAATAGGCTGAATAGAACACGACCCATCTTTTCATCCTCATCATTGCTCTTGCAGTTTGGAGGATAGTATTCTCAGCTGGATTAAAGAGACGCTAAGAGGTTGAAAATACGCCGAAAATTTTATCTATCGCGCGCTGTCGTGGAACGCCGCTGTTACCAACGGCATGCCAATGTCCAAGGGTAGCGGCATCAGTGTTGCTGATCGGTTGGCTGGTATACCGTCCAC
>JAPULJ010000427.1 GCA_027295145.1 Alphaproteobacteria bacterium
CACCGCCATCACCTCGTCGACCCCGGCGCGCCGCGCCGACGCCCGGCCCAGACGGCGATCGTACAGACCTTCCGCCCCATCGGCTTCGAAACGGTCGCGATAACGCCGGAACGTCCGCTCCGACATCCCCAGAACCTCCGCCGCTTCTGACTGGTTCAACTCGCCGCGATAGCTTCGCCCGTATACATCCTCGAACTTCATCAACCTCAGTCCCTGTACCTGCTCCGTCCGACGCATCCAACTCCCCCTTGGTCGGGAAGAGTTCTAAAACCGGACAGATCATCTGGTACATAGACCGGTCATACCTCGTGTTAGCGACAGATTCGACGGAGTCGGTTGTTCTACATGCAATTAAAGGCTAAATTTCAGAACGAATGATGAACATTCGATTGGATTCCAGGAAGGAATTGACATGGCCACGAAGGCTCAGAATGCTGCCAATCGGCGAAACTCCACGAATAGCACAGGACCAAAATCGCGGAAGGGGGAATCCATCGCAAAGATGAACGCTGTAAAACACGGATTGACTAAGCGGCTGCGGGTTCAGCGCAAAGGATCACCACCTCGATGCCGGCGGTACGAAGCTCCGCTCTCTGCTCGGACAGATCGAACTCTGCCAGGGGCAGCATTGCGCCGTCGCTGTAGTGCAGCGTGATGGGTTGGGGCAGGGCTCCATGGTTCCGTTTCTCGGCGGTGAGTTCGAAGGCATCGCTGTCGCCCTTCCGCTTGATCTGATCTTTCACTCGTGGCGCGCTGTGCCATGCGACAGACCAACCCGACCCGTCGCCCCGTTCCTGCCCTGCGTACGACGGGTGCCAAGGGACCAGCAGCATCGAGTGCGTATCGCGGCAGAAGCCACCGAGTACGACCTTGACGAAGGTAACCACCTTGCGCAGATCCGTCGTTCGCGGTCGCCCGACCGCCTTGGTCGGCGGCATATACGGTTCGATCAAATTCCGATCCGCGCACGTCAGGTCGCCTGCATAGCGCAGCCCGTCGCGTTCATACTTCGGGCGAGTGATTTCAGTCCACATGTTGTGTCTCCGGTGATTGCATCCACAACCACCGAATCACAACTGATTGAAATCACTCAACTCTTTTCGGGCCGGACACTAAGAAGATGGATATGAGAGACCCGGAACTGACATTAGCGTCAGCATTTCATCAAGAACTGCTTTGTCACTCCTGGACAGTTTCTGATTTGATATCACTTAAATGGTGTATATGGTGATTAATCGAACCCACGCCATCTGCCTGTAACAATGGGGACCAAACGATTTTGCGATTCGAGAAACATAATTTGCATTGCCTTGGTCTTGTTGTTGGAGCTCTGATCCTGGGAGTCGTCACGACGGGCGCGGCGACTTATAAGCTCAACTGCGCCCCACGAGACCGGGTAGTCCGCCACTTGGCAAAAACATATGCAGAGAAGGTCATAGCGATGGGGTTGTCCGATCGCGGCGCAGTGATCGAACTCATTCTATCGGATGACAGGAAGTCCTGGACCATTATCACGACAACGCCCGACGGTAATTCTTGTCAGATTGCCGAAGGTAAGTATTGGGAGTTCCTACCGCGGGGCGCGCCCTACAAGCTGAGCCACTGATCGATTTCGTCAAATTGCCTTGAACGATTTGATTGCCACGTCGAGCACCTCCGTGGCATCGGCGCACGACATACCAATTTGATCGAAATTGCATAAAGAATTTTGCCGTTGCCAGGGATTATTCGGTGGGTGAACTTTCAACACAGTCCTCTCCTCATGTCTGGGCCTGGAATCGATGCAGTGGAGGGTTCCCATCGCCGGTATCTGCTAAAACCGGCCCAACGTCGCCTTGTCAAGTCCTCCGAATGATATCGGTTCGTGCTTCCGTCCGTGGTCGACAAAGTTGGCGCCACACGATGCGTGTCAGATAGGATCCGGGGAGCCAATCTTAGGCGCGTGTTTTCGCCACGAGGGCGATCACGAGCGGAAGTACGGCTTTGGCCGGTTCCTTCGTCCCGGCAGCGGGACATGGGCAGGAAGGTCGATTTCCATCCTGCCCCGAAGAGCGCCTCCTGTTTGTTTACGCTGCTGCGGTCGTCTCTTTCCTCCAGCGGAAGTCGGATTCCTCGATCCACATGCGATGCAGGGTGAAAGGGAACCGTGGCCGAAGGCCGCGTAATTGCAATGAGCGTTTGAGTTGACTCTGGGGATTTCCCCTGATGGCGGATTATGATTCTATGCTCTTTCACCAGATATTGTGGATGCCATGGGTTCAGCACTCAAGATACGGGATGATTTAACGCCTTTGGAACTTCGGCGCTGGGCTCGCGGGGAATCGCGCGGGCCGGCGGCGGGGCGAGCCACCACCACCGGTGTCGTCTGGACGCCAGGATGGTCGAGCGTATCAACGGCGAAGAGGGCTCGAAAAAGGCGGCCCAGGAAGAAGCCACTGGGCCGCAAGAGATGGAAGAATTGTCACACCATGGGGGCACCAGACAGTCCGCCCCTACCAGGTTTATTCGATCCTCCCTCCTGGCGTGGGCGCGTCGTGTGGCCACGACCCTTCACGCTGATAAAACTACGGTTAAATTGAATTCGCACCGTCACCTGGATGGGTGAGGTGTCGGGCCCGTCCCGACTTGTTCGTAGGTGGTCGCCATCGCAGCCGGTGCACACTACGGCAGGCCGCGCTCTGCCCAAATACCTAGTTCGGGGGACGATCGAGTTCGCGGTTTTCGATAAGTTGGTGCTGTTATAGCGCATCGCCCGCGTCTAATTTTGAGGTTCTTGTGAGCAATGAATTCGATAACTGTTTGTCACCTCGGATCCGGCTGAAACGACTGTGGCTGCCGCTGTGGCTGGCCACGTTGCTGACGGCCGCTGGATCCGCGAATGCACTTGAAATTTCGCCTGTCGACTCCGTCGAGATTTCGACGTCACCTGTCTGGCTTAATCCGGACGATCCCAAGCAGGAGCGGGTCGGTCGACTGGTCTGGCGAGGTGGCCTGGAGATCATGTCTCGCGACAGCCGTGTTGGCGGCTTCTCCGGCCTCGTAGTTTCGCCCGACGGACGGCGATTGCTGGCCGTCAGCGACAAGGGCTATTGGCTCTCGGCTCGTCTCCGCTACGACGGTGGCCAGCGCCTTTCCGGGCTCGACGAGGGAAGTGTCGCCAGGATGCGTGGTCTGGACGGTGAGACTCTGTCGAAAAAAAAATGGCGGGACGCGGAATCCTTGGCCGCGCTCGATGACGGCAGCTATCTCGTAAGTTTCGAGCGCAAGCATCGATTTTGGCGATACTCCCTTTCCCATGGGCTGGCAAATGCCTTGCCCACGGCCTGGCCGAAGCCCGAGGGATTAAAGGGCCTCCGCAAGAACAGGGGTGTAGAAGCACTGGTCGCGCTGCGCGACGGGGGGATACTCGCCCTGGCCCAGGATCGTGTGGATAAGTCCGATAGCCAGGGCTTTCTGTGGCACGAGAAACGTTGGTCGCGACTGACCTATCACCGACCGGAGGGTTTCGGGCCCAGCGGCGCCACGCGCCTTCCCGGCGGTGACGTCCTGGTGCTGGAGCGCAAGAAGCTCAGGAGTTCGGGCTTCATCGTGCGTCTGGTGCGCTTGTCATCGTCGGATCTCGGCCGCGGCGCCAATCTTCGCGGCCACGAATTGGCACGATTGGAGGCGCCCCTCACGGTGGAGAATTTCGAGGGAGTTGCGGCCCGCAAAGGACCGGGCGGCGAGACCTTGATCTATCTCCTGTCTGACGACGATTTGACCAAGCATCGACGCACTCTGCTCGTCATGTTCGAGCTAGTGGGATCAAAAGAAGGGCACTACTGAATTTAAACGGCTCTCCACCGACCTTA
>JAPULJ010000428.1 GCA_027295145.1 Alphaproteobacteria bacterium
GACGCCACGAAACCCTCTGTCGCGATGGGCGCGCGCGATGTCGGCGGCTTCCTGCGGCGATGCAGACGGCGAGAATGAAGCGCTGCCGCGTCGCGCCACACTTTCTGCCCGGTCTGTTCGTCCATCTCGCGGGCGTCACGACCGGCGGCATTTGGATCGAAGACTTCCCGCTGTTCGAAGACGCCTTCGAAGGATGGCCCGAAATGACTTCAGATGGGTTCATGTCAGCCCGCGAAGTGCCGGGCCATGGCTTGACCTTAGCCGACGCCGCGCGACGCGCTTACGCCTAGGAAAAGTATGATTTTTCCGTTCCAAGTGTCAGCCCCAACGGAGCTGACTTCATATTCTATCGCGCACCGCATTTTGATAGGGCTGCCCCAATTACGTCTGCTGCTGACCCTTAGCGGATCCGGCCAATGCTCCAGGCTAAGGCGAGGATACGATTAGTCTTTGTGCGGCGAAAACTCGCCTTCGACCATGTGGAACGAGCGGCCAATCGGCTCCTCCCACATCAGGTTTCGTTCCATCGCGCGTGCGGGCATGTCCTGAAATACATATTGGATTGCCTGTTCCTCGCCAGTGTTGATGTGCTCGTGAACCGCCCAGGCCGGACAAACAAAGGTGTCACCACGCTCCCATTCGAACTTTTCACCCTCCAAAATCGAATATCCCGATCCTTGCAGTATATGATAGACGGCGTAGGAATTGTGTCGGTGCGGCAGGATATGCTCGCCCGGGTTCAGGATCTGAATGCCGATGAAAGCGGACGGCACGGCGCCGCCAGCCTCGCCGGTATCGGCGTTGACCAGGGCGATGAAACGCCGGTCCGCACGGCGCAAGGGATCGCCGGCGACCTCCTGCAATTGCGGCTCGACATCTTTCCACCGCCACATCGCCGGCCGCACATTCTTCTTGATCAGGTAGGGGAAGTACTCGTCGTCGGTCATGAATTTGGCCCACGGCGTTTTCTTTTTGGTCGGAACCTTGCCGTGATCCTTGGTGGTTTCCGCCATCTTCACCGAGCTTGGTTTGATCGCTTCGTTCATTTCCATCTCCCTTTCTAGAAGGTTGTCGTTGAGTTTAGCGCGGCATTTCGCCCTTAAGGTACCAGTCGAGAAAACACAAAGATCGCGACCAGGCTTCGCGCGCTGCAACCGGCCTGAACACCTGCGCGCGAAAATCCTCGTCGAAGGCGTGCGGCGCGCCCTGATAGGTGTGGAACTCGTAGATTTTCCCATGCGCGCGGAGGGCGCTTGCGAACGCGTCGACATCATCGCCAGAGATCAGCCGGTCGAAATCGCCGAAATGCCCGATCAGCGGCGCGATCAATTCGCGCGCTCGGTCCAGGGGCGATATCGGCTTGTGCTCTGACGTCGCGGCGTACCGCACGGTGCCGTAAAAATCGACTGCGGCGGCAATCTGCTCGTACTCGCAAGCCGCCAGGTAGGCGTACATGCCGCCAATGCAAAAACCCCAGGTGGCGATTTTTTCGGCAACCACCCGCGGATGCGCGCTCAGAGTTTCGATCGCCGCGCCAATATCGCCAAGGACGCGGGGGTCCTGGAGATCGGCCACGGCCTGCCCGATAAGCTCTGGGCTCGATACATCGGGGGCCTGTCCCTCGCGGCTGTAGTAGTCGAGCAACAGGGTGACATAGCCGTGCCCCGCCAGCCGCTCCGCCGCAGTTTTCGTATAAGCGTTCACGCCGGCAATCGCCGGCAGCAGAACGATCGCTGGGTGCGGGCCGTCCCCGTCCGGCACGGCCAACACCGCGGTCACCCCTTCGGGCGAACCTTGCAGGTCCACGGTTTGCATTCTCTTCGTCCCTGACGCTGATGAGCCGATGGAGCGTCCTATCTTGAAGGGTTGGTTTTTATTTGTAAATTCGCCTAAATAAATATGTAATATTCATTCAATGAATGTTGGCGACATGGATCTCGGCGCCTTGATCGCCTTTGACGCGGTCCGGCGGCACGGCAGCGTTTCAATCGCGGCGGAGGAGCTGGGGTTGGCGCAGCCTACCCTCAGCAATCGGCTGCGCAGCCTTCGCGCATCACTGGGCGACCCACTGTTCGTCAGAACCCTCGAGGGTATGGTGCCGACCCCGTTCGCCGCCGAACTGGGCCGTTACGTTGCACAGGCGTTGTCACTGATCGATCAAGGTCTTCGCCAGCGGCGCGCGTTCGAGCCGTCGCGCGAAAACCGGACCTTCACCCTCATCATGACTGACATTGCCGAGGCGATCATTCTTCCGCCTCTGCTCGAGCGATGCACCGAGGATGCCCCCGAAATTCGCTTCCGGACCCTGCGTCTGTCGATCAAGGAAATGGTTGCCGCTCTTCAGTCCGGCGATGTCGATCTGGCGATCGGTTTCATTCCGGAACTGGGCGCGGGTATCTACCAGCAGCTCCTGTTCAGAAGCGAATATGTCTGCATCGCAGGCGCCAAGCATCCGTTCATTGGCCAGACGATCGATCGCGAGAGCTTCTTGCGCGCCCGCCATGCAGTGGCCGAAGCGCGGGGAACCGGGCATCATGTGGTCGAAAAGATTCTCGATCGCGAAGGGGTTCGCCAGCAGATCGGCGTCCGGGTGCCCAGCTTCCTGGCCCTGCCGATGATCGTATCGGCGAGCGAAATGATCGCCACCGTGCCCCGGCCTCTCGATCGGATTCTGAGCGGCGCGGCGCGGCTGAAACGCTTGGAGCATCCGTTGGATTTGCCGACCATAGAGGTCAAGCAGTTTTGGCACGAGCGTTATCACGACGACCCCGCCAACAAATGGCTGAGGGGACGGCTTAGGGAGGTATTCAGCGAGATCGACTGGGGCGAATAGCGATGGCCAAGGACAATTTTGTGGTCAGGCGCGTGTCGATCCAAGCCGCGAATACGGCCGCTATTGGGACAACCTGGCGCATGTATTTGTAGCTACAGCGCAATGCCTCCCAGGCAATAGTGCGTGGGGTCAGGTTTCCGACCTCCGCCTTTCCACTCTTCGCGGTCGAAGAACGCTGGGTCGCGACCAATCTCGTAGTCGAGAAGTGCGTGTTTCAGATTCTCAAGGGGGATGTGAAGCCGCTCATTCCTCACCATCGGAATAGGCTCAATGAAATCCAGCACGGCGTCTAGTGTTTTGATGGCCGCAAGCCGGCTCCCATGGACTTCGACCTTATCTGGAGAATCATCGTCGCCTCGCTGGTACGTGCAGGCCAGCCGCAGCCGAGCGCAGAGCGCAGCAATCGGAGATACATTATCGTCGTGGTCGTTCATCGCGCCACCGCACGGGTGCCCGCATCAAAATGCGTCGCGGCAACCGGGTTGCGGTTCCCCGGCTTTCGGCGGCCAAACCTAGCCGCGCCATGCTTAAATTATCAGGGCGATGGCTCGCTGTCGCTTAGATTGCCAATTGGATGTCCGCTCTCGGG
>JAPULJ010000429.1 GCA_027295145.1 Alphaproteobacteria bacterium
GGAAGCCCGATGCTCCCACTACTCTCGACCGCACCCTTTCGGGCGCGGCTCTGTTCGGTTAGCCCCGGTCTCGCACTCAGCCAGAGCGCAGAATGTGGCTGCTGGAAATCTTGTCGATCGACGTCGCGCCCGCCTGGCGCATGACCATCATCAGTTCGGCGCGCAGCATGTCCAGGACGGCCCGAACGCCTTCCTGACCAAACGAGGCCAGTCCCCAAAGGTAGGGCCGGCCGATGGCGACAGCGTCGGCTCCGAGCGCCAGGGCCTTGAACACGTCCGTGCCGCGGCGGAAGCCACTGTCAATGATTACTGGAATGCGGCCCTGCACCGCCTGGACAATTTCCGGCAGACATTCGATCGTGCCACGCCCGCTTGCTTCAGCTCGACCCCCGTGATTTGACACGATCAGTCCGGCCACGCCATGCTCTAAACAGAGTTCTGCGTCCTCCCATGTAACGATTCCCTTGACTAACAGCTTCATGCTCGTGGCATCTTCAAGACGGCGAACGAACTCCCAGGTTATGCCGCGAGGGGACAGACGCCCATACTTAGATAGATCAAGACCGTCAAACATGGGCTTTCGCCGCCGGTTTTGGTATCTGTCGCTGCGGTCGTGACAGAGATTGCAGTCTCGATTGTCCGTTTTTGTAAACCGCTTGCGCGTCTCGCGATTGCTGCCGCCCTGCAAGTCTACGGTCAGTACCACCACCTGACAACCCGCCTGCTCCGCCCGTTTTAGCAAGGCCGTGGTAATGCTCCAGTCCTCGCCGGGATACAACTGGAACCAGACAGGTGCGCCTCGCTCGCGGTTCACGTCCTCGACTGAGGTGGTTGAGCCTATGGACAGAATCTGCAAGCTCGACGTCTCTTCCGCCGCTCTCGCCACCGCGACTTCCCCCAAAGGGTGACAAAACTTGTTGCCGCCGGTCGGCGCCAGGCCAATCGGCGAATTAAAACGAGTTCCGCACAACTCTACTGAGGTGTCGATTTTGCGGACATCGATCAGGCGACGCACACGAAGCTGGAATTGCCTAAAGCCCTCGCGGTTGGCACGCAACGTGGCATCATCGTCCGTGCCAGTCGCCAGATGCCCATAGTGGGCGGGCGGAAGCTTCTCGCGCGCCACGGCGTCAAAATCGAACACGTTGATTGCCTCGTTAACCGACGAGATGATCTCACCCAACTCATAGGCTTCACGACTGCGTTTATCAGCGGCTGCCGAAATCCCGCGGGCAGGCGCCAATGCTCCGGAAGCGAACAGCGGACTAGCAGCGAGATACCGAAGGAAGGTGCGACGAGCCCGTACGTCAGTCATGAACGATAACCGTTCGATCTTGTCCTGTTGTGATCATAAGGATGGAGAATTTCCGAGGGCGCCTCAGAGGCGCAGATCACCAGTGGGAGAAGGCCCCACCAGTTTCGTGTCCTCGGCCTTGTAGACCACACCCATCCCGCCCTCGCCGAGCTTCTCGGTGATCTTGTAGTGCGAGATGGTTTGGCCGATCACGACGCCCCAATTGTACCGCCACAGGATAGAGGGTGAGAATGAAGAGAGTTGTATCGGAAGGGCCCGGCGGGAAAGACCCTACCTGGAGAGCCGCCTGAGCTGACTCGACGGGCTTTTTTGATACAACTCTCTGCAATAACTCTCTGCAATATCATTAGCTATCGGCCGACAAGTCCTAGTTCGTTTCAGAGGACCTTAGTCTTGCTCGCGGTCGCGGAACTCTTCGTAGCCGGGAGGGTAGCGCGGCGCGCGGAGCAGCCGGAGCGGGGAGTTGCCGGGAGGCAGGGTCGGAGTGGTGTCGGCAAAGGGGGCCGCTGGGATTGCCGGAACGCCTTGACCGGACGCGATTCGAGGCCCCGGTCGGCGAAAAAAGGAGGTTCGAACCTGAACGCAGTGCAAGCAGGGTTGCAGCGCGGCGGTGGATCGGCTATTCTGTCCCTGTTCGGAACGCCAAAACGCAAATCCTGGATAGACACGCACTGGATCGGAGATAGCTCATGAGAAAACTTGTCTTGTTAGCTTTGTTGGGCGCGTCGACTCTGTTCGCGCAGACAAAGAAAATCGTTGTGATGGGTATGTCGGAGGATCTGGTCTCCGAGCTGCGAAACGCCAGTCCGCCCAGCGTAAACATCGTCCACATCACCAATCCGAATAGCAATGCGGACGTGGTCGCCATTGTGGCGGACTCGCCCGAGGATTCGGCGCGCCGCCAGGCCCTTCTGAAGGAAGTCGCCGACGCCGACGCAATCATCGGTGCACCCTCGAGAGAGCTGATCAACGCCGCAAAGAAGCTCAAGTGGCTGCAAATCACCAGCGCGGGAGTGGAGCCGTATCTGATCCCGGAAATTATCGACAGCGACATTGTCATGACGAACGCTAAAACGCTGTCGGCGCCGGCGATCGCGGACCACGGCTTCGGCATGTTGCTAGCGCTGACCCGCCAGCTCAACCACTTCATTGCCGTCCAGCCCACGGAGCAGTGGGAGCGCAAGAACTTTGAACTGCAGGAGCTTGAAGGCAAAACCGCGGTCGTGGTTGGCACCGGCGGCATCGGGTCACACGTGGCGCGGCGCGCCAAGGCGTTCGGCATGACGGTGATCGGCGTCGATCCGAAGGAGTTCCCCCCGCGGCTCAGTTTCGACCGGATGGTCTACCCGGACCGGCTGGACCGGGTGATTCCGGAAGCCGATGTGGTTTTCCTTTGTGTTCCGCACACGAAGGAAAGCGAGAAGATGTACGGCCCAAGCCAGTTTGAGCGCATGAAGCGGGGCAGCTACTTCATCGCGCTCTCGCGCGGAAAGATTTATGACCTCGGAGCGCTCGTCAAGGCGCTCGATAGCAAGCGTCTCGCCGGGGCCGGCGTCGACGTCACCGACCCAGAGCCGCTGCCCAAAGGGCATCCCTTGTGGAAATTCAAGAACGTGGTCATCACGCCGCACGTCGCCACCCAGGGCGAGGGCGGGACCCCGCGCAGGATCGAGCTGTACAAAGAGAACATCGCCCGCTTCGGCGCCGGCGAGCCACTGCGCAACGTCGTTGACAAGCAGAAAGGGTATTGAGCGGTTTATCGCTCGCCTATACGATTCGCATCGCTCAGAGCTGGTACCAAGAGTTCCACGATCGCGAGCGAGACTGAGCCCTGCGATTTACTCCATCACTCGCCTCCGCCATTCACTGAGGAGAACTTTCTCTATCATCCAGACCTGTTGTCGCCAAGGTCGAGCACCACCCCGGCGAGTTGTTACCGCGTTTCGGCTTCTTTGTCACGAACATTGGCTTGCCATACGAGGAACGTGTTGAAGGGCGATGAAAATGTCCCCTAACGGAGGCAATAGAAGTGTCCCCTTTGGAAAGGGGTTGGCATCCGGCCCTTCGCCTTGAGAGCCGATGATGGCGACGGCGAGGGCCCCGTCAAGGGTCCGCAAAGCCCTGCCCTAACGGGCCCGCTCTTGACTGCTCCCTCGCCGTCGCGAAAACAGCCCTCGGTTCAACAAGGCGAAAGGGCTCAAGAGCTTAGTGCATGAGGGGACATTTCTATCGCCTCTTGACATTGCCATACGAGGAACGTGTTGTAACCCATTGATAATGTCCCCTTGAGCACCCAATAGAAATGTCCCCTAATCTGAGGCTCCGAAGGAGGAGCCGAGATTGGAAAGGACATCGATGAGTGCAAAGGAAGTGAGGCGCGGCGAAGTGCTGAGCCGAGTGCAACGAGGCGAACTGAAATTGACCGAAGCGGCCGAGCTGCTGGAACTCAGCTACCGCCAGGCGAAGCGTCTCAAGAAGCGTTACGGCGAGGGCGGGAGCAAAGC
>JAPULJ010000043.1 GCA_027295145.1 Alphaproteobacteria bacterium
TACCGAAGCGCCGGATGTCATGTCAGAGACCGCCCGCCACGATTATGAGCTTGCCATCGCGGGCCGCCTTATGGCCGAGGAAGGCACAGTGCCCTGGCTGACTTTGCCCAAGGCGATTTCCGAGGCCGATGATCTGCTCGCCGTCGCTGGGAACACCGAAGCCGCTTTGCTAACCGGGCACCGAGACTATCTACGCCAGCAAGCTGAATGGGCGGCTTCCGTGCTGGCTTAACCCGCCGATTGTTGGCCCAGCGTTATCCTCAAGCATCTTGAGCACCCGCCTCATAGAACAGCCCGTCATAGACGAAGGCGCTTTTAATCGCTTCGCAATCTGGGTCGCTGACGCCGGCGCGGCGCATGGTGGCGTGCCAGCTATTTTGGATGGTGGTGGTGATCTGCGTGAAGATTGTGTGGGCTTCTCCCTCGTTCAGCAGGAAGCGGCCATGATCGCTCAGCAGGTTCGTTTGATTCGCATAGCGGCCATAGCGTCCGCAGGCCATGGCGAGATCGCGGCGTTCGATGGCAATTGTTGGTGTCGGCGTCAGGTCGAAGGCCGGGCTTAGACGCCAGTCGCGCTCCTTGGCGATGATGGCATGATTGCGCGGGTGGTCGTCTATGTTCGACACGGCCGCGTTAAAGCAGATACGTCCGAACAGTTCGCGCAAATCGTATTCGGGATCGGCGCTGACGCGGCGCAGTTCATCGGCGAGCAGGAGATAGGACCAGTTCTGCCGCTCAGCAGGGCTATCGCCCGTTCGCAGCAGTGTGAGCGCGCTCACCATGCGGTGACGCCGATAGCCGGTTTTTGCCCAGTCACGATCAAAGCGGCGCACGAGCAGGACATCGCGGCCGCCGATGGTATCGATCCGGCTATCGGCGGTGTTGAGGCCGCAGCTTTGGGCGAGTGTCAGCATGGCATGTTCGACGCGGGGATAATTCCACCGATCATCATTGCGGCTGAATTTTGCCAACCAGAGATCATGACCATCCTGCACCACCGTCTTGGGACGTGCGCCACCCATCGATGTGCCGAGCAGTAAAAGGTCTTGCGCCTGCGCTGTTTCATGGCCGGCGTTATCCGGCTCATCGGCGATGAGGGCATCCGCGGCGCGCTGGAGCTTCTCTAAGTCCAGCGTGCGGTTGAATTTGTTCTGCGGGGCAGGCGGCTCAACATTCAGACCGAATCCGAGCGCGCCGGCCCGGTCGTCAGGGCCTTTCATCAGATAGTCGAATTCTTCAAGCTCTACGAGGCCGGCATGTTTTTCGATGATCCGCCGGCCCCAGAAATCCGGCATGGCATCGCGGATTGCCCCGAAGAAGCCGTCCATGCGTGCGGTCTCATAGGTCCGGTCTGTAAGGCGCAGCTCGACCGGGTCGAGTTCGACCGCGTCCTTGCGCTCACGGTAATTGCGGCCATAGACGAACGTGCCGACAAAACTAGGGCTCACGGGTTCCAGCCGGAAGCGTCCGGCGGTCACAAATTCTGTGCCGCCGGGCGGGACGATATAGACATAGCATTCGGCTTTAGAATTCATCGCTCAGTGTTCTTGGCGGGCCTGCCGTCTTCGGGCTGCGCGCGCGCTCTAATGTCTTTCCTTCCTCATCATTGTCCGGGTCCGCCACCGCCCGCATATCTTCCAGAAGTCCCAGCGCCCATAGCGCGCCGAGATAGGCGGCGATGCCGGTATTTGCTTTGCCCTTTTCGATATCGGCCACGACAAAGCGCGAGACGCCGATGCGCCGGGCCAGCTCGTTCTGCGGCAGCTTGCGGCGCACCCTGGCCGTATGGATATTGCGTCCCAGCCGTTCCAGTGTTTCTTGAACGGCAGCGGGCGGGGCCTGCGTGATTTTGCTTTTGCGAGGCATGTTGTTTTCAATCTACATTTAGGCGTTAAATGTTGCTTGAAACCATCATATCCTGATATTAGCGCTCTTGTCAAGCAGGGTTTTCTGATTTTGTTGCTTTGGATCAACATATATGGCTTAAATGTTAACTGAAAGCATCAATTTTTGGGGTCTGGCGCGTCCCACCTGACCACTCCAGAGTGGTCAGGTCAGACTGGGCTCTAGGCGCATCTTATGTGCCCCAAGCCCCAGCGGGTCTTGGCCATCCGGTGACGATCCCTCGCGCAATATTGATCGAATGATCCTGATTCGCCTTCCCCCAGATCAAGTCCGGGGTTTGGCGCGGTCAGGATCATGCTTTCATTTTTCTGGCGGGGTTAGGGAAGGCTGGCCTTCCCTCCCGCACCGTCACGTCTTGATCCGCACCGGCAGGGCCGCGCCCGGCGCATGACCATTCAAGAGTGGTCATGCGCCGGATCGCAACCCGGCCAAGCGACCTCGGCGCCCGTTAGAAGGGCTCCATGGGGCCGAACTCCAGATCCCAGGCCTGGGGGCCAAATTCCAGATCCAATGCCTGGCTGAACGGGCTTTCGACAATCACGGACTGGGTAGAGTAGTCGATGTTGCTCGCCGCGCTCCGGACGAGGTACTGCGACATGCTGTCGACCTGATCGTCGTGACGCCCGTTCGGGAACTGGAGAATCTCGTTGCGGAAATCCTCGAGCCAGGGGGCCTGCTCGGGGATGAACACGTTTCCGGCTTCGAGCTTGGCGGTCTGTACAATCATGCGGGTGATCTTGTCGGCCTCCGGGTTGATCGGAATGGGCCGGACCTTCCCTTCTTCGCGCAGATCCTGGATCAGCTGGGTCCCCGAACTGCGATCCTTGATCAGGACGGCGTCCGGGTGATCGCGCCCAGCCAGCTGGACGACCAACCGTCTGAGATCAGGATAAACCAGCCTCTCACGCCTGACATCGCGCAGGTAGTGGTCATTGCCGCGGCGCAACCAGGTGGTGCACACAGAGTAATCGTTGATCTCGCTGGCCTTGGATGCAGTGTCCCAGCTCTGGGTGACGAAGTCACCGGGCTGCCGTTCCGGGCGTTGAGGGTAGGTCCGGAACCAATCCCACTTGATCATGTTGCCCTCGATCGGGACGGGATTCTGCTGGTATTGCGCCGAAAACTGGTACGAGCCGAGCGTCTTCTTGATATCCTCGAGGGTCTCCAAGGACTCCCGGGCGGGAAAGAGTGCCTCTCCCGGATCGCGCTCATAATATTGACCGTCGCCGAGATCGATCAGCTCGTAATCTACGGCGGTCGCGGGCAGGTTGAGATGGGTCCAGGAATCGCTGCTTTCGAGTAGGTGACCGACGAGATCATCCACGTGCAGGCGCTGCATGACGATCACGATGCAGTCCTCGGCCTTGTTGTCGAGCCGCGAGAAGAGCGTGTTGCGGAACCAGCCGTTGACC
>JAPULJ010000430.1 GCA_027295145.1 Alphaproteobacteria bacterium
GTGGCGGGCCGCAAGACGCCTTCTAGCCGCTCTGGTTTCGAGGTTTGTGTCCCGCACTGCTCTGGCCATCGTTCAGCACTCCCCGGAGCCAATTTCAAACGTACCCAACTATTCCCCAATATATTTAGACGGACACCCGCGTTCAAGCGCGAATGGGGAAGTACGGTATGTCAATGAGTTACAGGGGATAGTTTGTTCGCTGCCGTCCGAATTATAGGATCTTATGGCCTTTCAAGGCGGCAACGCGGGTTCGAACCCCGCTGGGGTCACCAAATTTTCGGCGTGGCGTAAGGTCGGAGGATGCTCTAACAGCGGTACGATTCTGCCGTGATCGCGCTTGCTGGAATGCGCCGGCATTTTCGTATAATGAACCGGCGGACGGGCTTGATGCCGGCCGCCGGTTTGTTGTCAAAATGGAAACGGTTGTCGAGAAATAAAATCTTGCTTAGCAGCCCGAGTTGCCGGAGGTGCCCTCGATGCAACTGGCGGCTTCTAACATCTCGTTGGAGACCGCGTTGCTCAGCTGATCGGCGGCCACGATGATTCCGGCCGCGACGAAGGCAAGTAAAAGCGCATACTCGACCGAGGAAATACCACTCTCGTCACTCCACAACCCCGAAATCATGGCAGTTATTTTTCGCATGTCGTCGCCTTTCTAATTGATTCTGCGACCAGCATTATACCAAATCGGTTAACGCCAAATGAATGCCCTTGCTATGATAGGGCAAGTCATCCGGAAGCTATCGCAGATTCTAGCAAGCCGCATCAAATAATGTTCGACATTGTTGTAGATATCTTGGGCGACAAACCGGAATCCTGCGCTACTATTGGGCAATCGGGGCTGGGTGATTGGGACCGGAAGTTCGAGGCAGTGCGCGAGCATACTGTGGGAATAGGATCATGAGCGACGAAAGCGAGGCCTGGGAATTTCCGAAGGGCGCGCAACCGAAACAAGAGGGCGCCGGGTTCGACCTGGACCGCGCACTTTCCTCCGTGCTGTCCCTGCGCAGCGAAATCCCGAGTGACGCATTTTCGGCCGCCACCCTCGGCAGCGAGCGGGCCGGCAACGGGGTTGTGATCGGCGCCGACGGCCTGGTGCTCACCATCGGCTACCTGATCACCGAGGCGGCCTCGGTCTGGCTGGTGTCCGCCGCGGGCGCCGCAACGCCGGCCCACGTGGTCGGTTACGACCAGGCGACCGGGTTCGGCTTGGTCCAGGCGCTCGGACGGCTCGACGTGCCGGTGATCGAACTCGGCAGCTCGGAAGACTCGCAAGTCGGCGACGAAGTCATCGTTGCCGGCGAGGGCGGGCGGGCGCACGCGCTGACCGCCCGGATCGTATCCAAGCGCGAGTTCGCCGGCTATTGGGAGTATTTGCTGGACGAGGCGATCTTCACGGCGCCACCGCACCCAAGCTGGGGCGGGGCGGCGCTGATCGGCGGCGACGGTGCACTCTGGGGCATCGGCTCGCTCCTGGTGCAGGAGGCCGAAGGCCCCGGCCATCGATCCGGGCAGACACAGGACGGCAATATGTTCGTGCCGATCGACCTGCTGCCACCAATTCTCGATGACCTTGTGAGGTTCGGCAAGGTCGACCGGCCGCCAAGGCCCTGGCTCGGTTTGTTCGCGACCGAGGCCGAGGGCGCGCTCGTGGTCGCCGGACTGGCCAGCGGGGCGCCGGCCGCACGCGCCGACCTCCGGGTCGGGGACGTGGTGCTCAAGGTCGCCGGCGCACCGATTACCGATCTTGCCGAGATGTTCCGCCGCATCTGGTTGCTGGGGACGGCCGGCACGCTGATCCCGCTGACCATTTCCCGGGACGGCGCCGAGTTCACAGTTGCGGTAGAATCCGCCGATCGCAACGCCTTCCTCAAATCACCCGGGCTGCATTGACGCGGGCAGGGAGTCCGGCGCAAGATTTCCAGACTATCACGGGAGTTTCGAACCCATGCATCTTCTGCTTTATCTGTTTGCCCTGGCTGCGATCGCAGCAGCCTTGGGTCTGTCGATCCGGGACCTCGAGCCGGGAGTGGCGCCGGGACTGGACGTGCTGGAATCGGTGGTGCGCGAGCACGGCCTGTTGGTGGTTGGCGGGGTGATCCTGGCCGGGCTTGGCCGCGTGCTTCAACATCTGCGCGCAATCGACGTCGGCCTGGGCCGTGTCGCCAAGGCCGCCGAAGACGCCATTACGATGGACGGCTGATCGAAAATGACGGATTCCCACCTGCGGCCGCGGGTCGACCTCTATAGCGATACCCAGACCCGGCCCTCGCCGGCCATGCGCCAAGCGATTGCCGAAGCCGAAGTCGGCGACGAACAGCGCGGCGAAGACCCCACGGTGAACCGGCTGCAGGATAGAGTCGCCGAACTGCTGGGCAAGGCGCGCGCCCTGTTCCTGCCCTCGGGCACGATGTGCAACGAGATCGCCTACCGGGTTTGGGCGCGGCCCGGGGACGAAGTCATTCTCGATCGAAGCGCCCACGCGCTGCATTTCGAAACCGGCGGTCCGGCGGCGCTCTCGGGCTTGATGATGCGGCCGCTGGCGGGCGAGCGCGGCGTGTTCGATGCCGAGATGGTGACGGCCGCGGTCCGGGCCCGGAACGATCGCCACGCACCGCGTTCGGCCCTGGTCTCGATCGAACAAACCAGTAATTTGGGCGGTGGCTGCATATGGCCGCTTGAGGGGATTCAGGCAGTAGCGGCCGCTGCGCGCAAGCACGGCCTTCCGGTCCATATGGATGGCGCCCGGCTGCTCAACGCGGTGGTGGCGAGTAACCATGCTGCGGCCGAGTTCGCGGCGCCGTGTGACAGCATCTGGATCGATCTGTCCAAAGGGCTGGGTTGTCCGGTCGGGGCGGTGCTGGCCGGCGGCGAGGATTTCATCGAAGAGGCGTTCCGCTGCAAGCACCAATTCGGCGGCGCCATGCGCCAAGCCGGCATTATCGCCGCGGCCGGAGTCTACGCGCTCGAACACAACGTCGAACGCCTGGCCGAGGACCACGTCAACGCCAAACGCCTGGCCGA
>JAPULJ010000431.1 GCA_027295145.1 Alphaproteobacteria bacterium
CGCTTTTTGTTCTACGGACAAGGTCTGCGCGGCGCCTTTTTCGGCATCGTCACCCTGGCTGTGGCGGTGGTGGCCGAACGACTGGCCATCAACTGGAGCTATCTCGGCGGGCTCAACGGCTTATTGAACGTCCCGCCTTTGCGGCTCGGCCTCAATGGTGGGGGTCCCGAAATCATCGAGCCGGTCGGCGTTTACTACTTTGCGCTTGCGTTCGCCCTGATCGCCTTCCTCGGCCTTGCGGCGCTGATGCGCTCGCGCTTCGGGGCGGCCCTCAGGGCGATCCGCGATAACGAAGAACGTATGCGTTTCCTTGGCTACGACACCGCTCAGTACAAAACGACCGCCTTCACCATCGGCGCTTCGGTGTCGGGCCTTGCCGGCGGCCTATTCGTCACCCAGTTCGGCTTCGCCTCGCCCTCGCTGATCGGCTTTGCGATGTCGGCGGAGGTGCTGATCTGGACGGCGCTCGGCGGGCGGGCTGTGCTTATCGCCGCCTTCCTCGGCGCAGTCCTGGTGCGCACCCTCGAAGGCATTCTGTCCGAGAGCCTCAGCGCTTACTGGTTGCTGGCGCTGGGTCTTGTCTTCATCCTCTCCGTGCTCGCCTTCCCCCGCGGCCTGGTCGGCGAGCCGCTCCATTGGCTGGCAATGCGCCGTAGATAAACCAGGGACGGACACCCAGCGTTTGATGGAACAAGAATAGGGAGGGAAATACATGCCGTCCAAAAAACACGGCTTCACGCGTGTCCCGCTGATCATCAGCTTCGAGGAAAAGCACGCCAGCATCGAGACCTACGGGTTCAGCGGCACGCAGGGCTCGATCTTCCTCGAGGGCCAGCTCCTGCGCCCCACTTCCCGCACTTCGAAGACCGTTATCATTTTCATGCACCCGGCAACGACGCTGCAGCTCCTGCCCCTACCCGCGGCGCTGGCCGAGGCGGGCTTGCACGTCATGTGTTGCGGCAGCCGCTATGCCAAGAACGACAGCGCGCTGATCATGGAGAAGGTGGCGATCGACATGGGCGCCTATATCCGCCACGCACGTGAGGTGTTGGGCTACGAGAGTGTGGTGCTGGCGGGCTGGAGCGGCGGGGCTTCGCTTTCGCTGTTCTACCAGGGCGAGGCCGAGAACCCGACGATCACCCACACCCCGGCCGGCGATCCGGTTGATCTGACAGCGGCCGGGCTGACCTCGGCGGATGGCGTGATGATGATCGCCGCCCATGCCAGCCGCGCGCGCATCTTGAGCGAATGGATCGATCCATCGGTCCTCGACGAGCAGAACCCCGACAATCGTGATCCGGAACTCGACCTATACAATCCGGCGGGGCCCTGCAAACCGCCCTACTCCGAGGACATCCTGACCCGCTTCCGGGCCGCACAGAGAGCCCGCATCCGCCGCATCACGGCCTGGGTCCGCCAGATGCTCGAAGACCTCAAGGCGCGCAAAGCCAAAGAGCACGAGCGCGGCTTCGTCGTCCACCGGACGATGGCCGATCCGCGCTGGCTCGACCCGGCGATCGATCCCAACGACCGGGCGCCGGGCGTCTGCTATCTCGGCGACCCCGAAACGGCGAATGTCGGGCCGGCCGGGCTGGCCCGCTACAGCTCTCTGCGCAGTTGGCTCTCGCAATGGTCGTTCGACGATTCTCGGGCCGACGCCATCGTCGGCGCGGGGCGCATCTCGGTGCCCCTGCTGGTGGTCGAGAACAGCGCCGACGATGCCTGCCCGGCGAGCCATCCAAGGCTGGTCTACGAGGCAGCAGCGCAGACCGACCGAGAGATGCACGTAATCAAGGGTGCGACGCACTATTACAAAGGCCAGCCGAAGCAGCTCGCTGAGGCACAGTCAATAATCACCGGCTGGATGACCAGCAAAAACCTGCTGGATTAGGAGCCGAGACCCGAAATGCACACGCCAATACTCCCCGTCAAATTGAGCGTATGGTAGAATTCTGGCCCGCAACGAGCTCCTACCAAACCAGAAATGTCCCCTCCGTTCGAAATGACGGGCGGGAGTACGTGGCCGGTGCTTGATTTCAAGTGAACCCAGGTTACGCCGGAGCGCTCTTGTTCGCTTGCTGTAGTTTGCGATAGAGCCGGGTCATCACCGCTTCAAGTTCGCTCGGATCGATATCCTCGTACTGCTGGACCATCTTGTTGATGACCCAGCGGATCTGCTTGTCGGAGCTGGCCTCGCCCTCAGGCGGCGCGGCGCCGTTGATGAAACCATCGACTGCCGCATCGAAAGCCCGAACCAGAAGCCGTGAGATGCCGGCGCGCAGAAAGATGTTCGAGCGTCCGATCGGATCCTTACCCCGCAAAGCCTTGGCCGTGTCTTCAAGGGGCAGGCCGGCCCGTCGCGCCATCCCTACCTCGAACACGGCGATCCGCCGATCGCACAAAGCGCGCAGCAAAAACGTCTGGGTAAGCCGCTTTTGCTCGCTGAGATGAGCAACCAAGGCCTCGGCGAAGCCGATATCGTTCTGCGCCGGGATGGAAGCGGACATCGCCGCTTCGAGTGAGAGATCCGTCAACTCCCCGGCTAGCGATTGCGGAAGATCGAATCGGGTAACCAATCGTTGCCGCAAGTGCTCCGCGACCAGGGTGATGAGCCGCTCGCCGATCGATACCGGCAGCGTTGCATTAGACACCAGCCCCTCGTGCACGGGCAGGCTGTCCTCGAAATCGTCGACGATCCGGTGCAGAAGGGCCTCGGAAAGTTTCGCGCCCTCGTTCTTCACCAGCGTTGCGACGACATTTTCTTCCTGGGTTGCGATAAGTGCGGCGGCCACCGCGCGCGGGACATCGCTTCTCCCGGCGACGGCGATTTGTTTTACCGCACCGGCATTGTGCACGATCGCACACAGATCATCCTCGGTGTATGCCGGTGAATGCCGCAGCATCGGGACAGCGACCGTTTCCACATCGTCGGCCATCTCGAGGGCCAGCTTGCGGGGCAAAAAAGGACAGGAACGCAGCTGCCGCGCGA
This sequence comes from Alphaproteobacteria bacterium, assembly GCA_027295145.1. Taxonomy (GTDB): domain Bacteria; phylum Pseudomonadota; class Alphaproteobacteria; order JAPULJ01; family JAPULJ01; genus JAPULJ01. The sequence continues at coordinate 2,990 of JAPULJ010000431.1, forward strand.
GGGCCTCGCGGACTTCGAGCGCCGCATTCTTGAGCCACGTCGCCAGCACGTCTTCGGCGATCATTCGCTCCTTGCTGGCATCTGTTGAATCGCAATACGCGTCGGCGACGTTCACCGCCGACGCCACGATCGAGGCGCCCATGCCACCGTTACGGACCTGTTCAATGTCTGAGGTCGTTAGCATCGCGTTCCGTTTTTTCAGTGAATTCGTCGAGGGATCAAGAACAAACACGATTCGCCTACGGAATTATCGCTACAAGTTAATAATCGATACACTATACGCGAGCATTTCTCAAGAATAAAATTATCAATTGGTTAATTTTAACTTATGAGTATTCAAATTAATATACATTATATTTAATTAATATTTATCTTAAATTGTATTATTCTCTATATACTTAATCAAGTCCACGCATCGCGCCGAGACCGAACGACGATGGAGCTGAGAATATTGGAACTCGGTTGCGTCGACTTGCGGTCGACGCGCTTCAGACGATACGGTGCAACAAGGGCTTGCCCCGCGCCAGCCGGCGGCAGTTCTCGCTGGCCACCACGATGCTGCGTTCGATCGTCTCCGGGGTGAGCCAGGCTAGGTGCGGCATAAGGACCACGTTGTCGAGGCCCAATAGAGCGCTCGCAGGATCGAGCGGCTCCTGATCAAACACATCGAGGCCGGCGCCACCTAATCTGCCCGATTTCAAGGCGGAGATAAGCGCCGTCTCGTCGATCAGCCCGCCGCGTGCGGTATTGATCAGGATCGCGCCGGGCTTCATTCTACGCAAAGCGCCTGCGTCGATTATACGATCGCTATCAGGGGTCAGCGGCACATGGAGCGATACGATATCGCTTTGCTCGAGCAGGGAATCGAGATCGCACCACTCCGCGAGAACATCGTCCTTGCGGGCAGGAGTGTTGTACAGCAGGCGCGCGCCCATTGCCGTCAGGATCGGCGCCAGTATGCGCGGCACCGCGCCAAACCCGACAAGCCCGACCGTGCGGCCGTGAACCTCGCCGTAATCCTCGAACAATTCCGGACCCAGATTCCAACCCTTGCCTTGCCGGGTCGCCGTATCGAGCCTTGCATGCCGGCGCAGCACCGAGAGCATCAGCAACAACGTCAACTCGGCAACCGCCTGGCTGTTAGTCCCCGGCATGTTGCAGACAGCGATGTCCGCCGCCTTGGCCGCTTCGAGATCGATCGTATTGACGCCGACGCCGATCTTCTGGATAAGCCGGAGACTGCCGGCGCGGGCGATGACG
>JAPULJ010000432.1 GCA_027295145.1 Alphaproteobacteria bacterium
GCCGCTGGATGTCTGCTTGTAGCCACAACCGGACATTCGAGCAACCCGCCGCCACCATAGATTTCCGCTCGCGCCGACGATACAATCGCGCTGGATGGAGGGTGCTATGGAACGGCGCCTCGCGGCGATCTTGGCGGCCGATGTGGTGGGCTATTCGCGCCTCATGGGCGAGGACGAAGAGGGGACGCTTGCGCGCCTCAAGGCCTATCGCGAGATCATCGACAGCCTGATCGACACCCAACACGGCCGTGTATTCGGTAGCGCCGGCGACAGCGTGATCGCCGAGTTCGCTAGCCCGGTGGAAGCGGTGCGTTGCGCGACTGAAATCCAGTTGGAACTCGCCAAGCGGAACACCGGTCTCCCCGAGGCACGCCGCATGCATTTTCGCATTGGCGTCAATCTCGGCGATATCATGGTCGATGGCGACAACCTGTTCGGTGACGGCGTCAATGTGGCGGCCCGGCTCGAGGGGCTGGCTCGACCTGGCGGCCTGTGTATCTCGGACACGGTGTTATCGCATGTCCGTGACCGTCTTGGTCTGGAGTTTGAGGATCTCGGCGCCCAGGTAGTCAAGAATGTCCCGCATCCGGTTCGGGTCTACCGCGTGCCACTCGCCTCCGAATACCGAGAGTCATCACCGTTTCGAGGCCTCCGCGTGTTCGAATTTGAGCATGCGGACCTTTTCCATGGCCGCACACGGGTTATCGCGAAGATGTTGGAACGCCTGGAACAACAGGCTGCCGCCGGGACGGCGTTCATTCTGGTCTACGGCATGAGTGGCTCGGGCAAGTCGTCGCTGGTACGTGCCGGGATTTTGCCGGCGATTACCAGGCGTGAGATACCCGAGGGACCAGAGTTCTGGCGCTGGTGCGTCTTCCGGCCCAGCCAGGCTGACACGCCGCTTCTGGCCTTGGCGCACGCACTCGTATCGAAAATGGCGCTACCGCAGTTGGAACACGCGGTCACGGAACGCGATCTTCTAAACGATCTGCGCGAAAAGCCGCAGCGCGCCGCCGAGGCGATCCAAGAAGCCCTCGGTCGGTCCATGAAGAACGAGCGAGACCAGAATGGTCCCGTCCACTCACTGAGACCTCGACTGGTCGTCGTGGTGGACCAACTCGAGGAGTTGCTGACCACGGAGAGCATCGACAATGCCGCGCGTGCCGTCTTCATTGGGGCGCTGGCGGCCTTGGCACGATCGGGGTGCGTATGGGTGGTCGCCACCATCCGGAGCGATTTTTTTCATAGGTGCTCCGAGATCCCCGAATTATCCGACCTCAAGGACGGCCTTGGCAGTTACGAACTCCTGCCGCCATCCTCGGCCGAGATCGGGCAGATTATCCGCAACCCGGCGCGCACCGCGGGTCTACGCTTCGAAGAGGATCGGGAACAAGGGCGTCTAGATGACGTGCTTCAGCAGGCGGCGAGTCGTGACCCGGATTCCCTGCCGCTCCTCGAGTTCCTGCTGGACGCCCTCTACGAGGCGGGGAAGGATCGTCGGGTCCTAACCTTTGCCGCCTACCGCGCCTTGGGAGGACTCGAAGGCGCCATCGCACGCCGGGCCGACGACGTCACGGGCGCTCTGCCACAAGACATACAAGAGGCGCTGCCGGCGGTGCTGCGAGCGCTGACCACCATCCGCCTGCGCGACCTGTCGATAACGGCACTTCCGTCACCCCGGACCGAGTTGGTCGCCACGCCAAGGCAGGCCAGGCTTGTCGACGCACTTACCGAGGCGCGATTACTGGTCAGCGACGAAGGACCCGATGGGAATTCGGTTATCCGCCTCGCCCACGAGGCGCTTCTGACCCACTGGCCGCGCGCCCGTGAGATCGTCGCCGCAAACCGGGAATTTCTGGAAGCGCGGGCCCGGGTCCAGGCCGAAGCTCGGCGTTGGCTGGCGGAGGACCGCAACCAAGATCTCCTTCTTCCGGCGGGCAAGCGCCTCGCCGAGGCCGAGGACCTGCTGGTGGCGCGGCGGGGCGAACTCGAGGGCCATATCGTCGAGTACATCGACGCTTCGGCGGCGGCCCAGCGCAACCGTCGAGAGGCTGAGGAGGCGGTGAGGCGGGAAGGCGTCGAACGCGAGGCCGAGGCTGCCAGCCGATTAGCCCATAGAACGCGGATAGCAGCGATGGTTACCGTCGTCCTGGCCATCTTGGCTGGTATCGGTGCCGTGGTTGGCTTTCTGGGGCAGGAGGATGCGAAGCAGCAGGCGGTAGTAGCGCAACAGAATGCAGAACAGGCTCGGATCGCCGAAAGAGAAGCGGATCGCCAAGCGGATATAGCACAACACAATGAGAAACAGGCGCGCAAAGCAGAAGAACAAGCTGTTACGCTGAGAAACCAAGCGTTGCGCGGTCAGTCCTTGTACCTAGCCGATCTGTCTCGCCGGATCACCACTGAGGGTTACACGACCAACGGTATCCTACTGGCTCTGGAGGCGCTGCCAAAGGACATGGGCGATCCGGACCGGCCCCACGTGGTCGAGGCCGAAGCGGCTTTGTACGAGGCGCTGTCGGTAAACCGCGAGCGCTTCGTACTTGCGGGCCACAGGGGCGCCGTACTCCAGGTCGCGTTCAGCCCTGATGGAAGCCGTATTGTGACAGCATCCGCGGACAAAACAGCGCGTGTGTGGGATGCGGCTACCGGAGAAGCGCTCACCGTTCTGCGGGGTCACGACGACCTTGTTTCGTCGGCTGAGTTCAGTCCCGATGGAATGT
>JAPULJ010000433.1 GCA_027295145.1 Alphaproteobacteria bacterium
GCCCCTGCAGACCTTGATCGACGGCAAAGCTATCTGGAAGGAAAAATTCGTAGGCTGAACATGGCCTGACAAAAACGCCTCAAAACCGGAAACTGTCAGATCGAGTCTGAATTACTACAAATCATGCAGCGATTCCAGCTCCGGCCACAATGGCAGGCTGTTGGCTACTGTCCGCTGCGTACAGCGCCATCTTGGCATCAGCCTTTTCCCTAGCCCATTTCACGACCTCAGAGAAGGCCTACCTGGGTGAACTTGGACTCGATGATCTCGCTGTCGAACGGCTTCATAATGTATTCGTTGGCGCCGGCGGCGATCGCCTCCTGAATCTGGGCCATGTCGATTTCGGTAGTGCAGAACACGACAACAGGTTGATCGACATCCTTCATGGCGCGCAGCTCGTGCAGGAATTCGATGCCGCTTTTTACCGGCATATTCCAATCGAGCAGGACAGCGTGCGGCATCTCCTCCAGGCAGGCGTCGATGGCCTGTTGACCATCTTCGGCCTCGACGATTTCGAAGTTCAGCCCTTCGAGTATCTTGCGGGCAACCATGCGCACAACCTTCGAGTCATCAACGATTAGACAAGTCTTCATTGTGGATCTCCGGGGCGATTCTCAAGGCGGCCCAGCGGCCAAACCTTCTTCAAGCGTTTACTTTTCTGCTGTCGCATCACGCCGCTTCCGAACGCTCGTAGTCGAGCAGACGGTTGACATCCAGAACCACCAGAAGCTGATCTTCCAGACGATAGATGCCTTCGGAATAGGCGCGGAACTCGGCGTCGAGGGTCGGCAGATTGCGCTCGAAGGCGCTCTGGGAAAGCGCAAGCACCTCGCCCACTGCATCGACCATCAGACTGTACAACTCACCCCCGTTCTCGGCCACGATGCTCATGGTTTTCGCACCTGCTTCCCGCTTGGGCAGACCGAGGCGCAGTCTCACGTCGATCGCAGTGATGACCCTGCCGCGCAAGTTGAGCGAACCGGTGATCTCCGGCGGCGCCAACGGAATGGGCGTGATATGATAAGAGCTCAGCACATCCTGTACCTGCAGGACCGGTATCCCGAAGAGCTGTCCGGCGATCGTAAAGGTGACGAACTCCTGGGAATCTCCAGACCCCGTGTCGGAGTTTCGCGAATGGTTTGATTCGATTGAATTGCTCATGCCGCACCTCGATGTTCGGCTAGGGTTTCATGGAGGGTTGTCACCAAGGTATCTCGGTCGTTCTTCGATACATAGTCCTTGAAGCCGACCTCGCGACCGCGTGCGAGATCCTTTGGCGTCGCGAAAGACGACAGCGCGACCATCGGGATACCGCTCCAACGATTGTCATTCTTGACCGCCTCGGCGAACTCGAAGCCACTCATCCCGGGCATCTCGATATCGGAAACGATCAGGTCGAAGCTCTCACCCGCCTCGCAAAGTTCGAGCGCCGCGGTTGCGCTTGCCACACAGGTCACATCGTAGCCCGCGACCGAGAGCAGCGGTTTCAACATATTGCGGAAAAACGGGCTATCGTCGACCAGCAGCAACCGAGTACCTTCGGTCTCGCCGGAGGAATGGGCGATGTCGTTGCCGAACCAGTCCGGGAAGGCTTGCGTCAGGTAGTAGCTGACATCCATGATGTCGGTGGCCTTACCGCCGATCACCGCACTGCCGATGTAACCCTCACGCTGCGTGGTTAGCTCGATATTCACGCGGTCTTCGACGATGTCCATGATCTCGTCGACCACCAGACCCATGGAACGATCCCGATCGGAGAACACGATGACCGGCTGACGGCCTTCGGATCCGAGCTTCTCGGCGCCCTCCATAAGCACCAGCGGCATGATCTGGCCGCGGTACTGCACAACGTATTGGTCGTTGGAGATTTCGACGTTTTCCAGTTCGACCTCCTCGAGACGCGCGACCAGGGACAGCGGCACCGCCTTAGGTGCCTTCTGAACCGCACGGAACACCAGCATGGAAACGGTTTCCTCGCCGCGCGCGACGTGTTCTTCGGCCTCGGTGTCGGCGGCATCGTCGGCCATCTCAACCTCGCCGGTCGCCGCCGCGATACCGTTGGGATCGAGAATCATGACCACGCTGCCGTCGCCCAGGATGGTGTTGCCGGAGAACAACTGGATATCGCGCAGAATTCGCGCGACCGGCTTGACCACAATTTCCTCGGTGTCGAAGACCCGATCGACGATGATGCCGAAAGTGTAGCTGCCAACCTGGCTGACGACGATGAAGTGATCGTCGCTCTGGCTCTTTTTTTGGTCGAGCGAAACTACATTCTCGCCGTCCTGCCCGGCATTGGTCGATTCTTCCGCTGCGGCCTCGGGGTTGAGTTTCATCAACTCGCGCAGATGGACCAGCGGCAACAGGCGGTTGCGCAGGCGCAGCACCGGCGTGTTGTTGACCCGCTCGACGGTGTTCTCCGAATTGGCAGAGGCGCGCACCAACTCGAGCACGCTGATCTGCGGGATCGCAAACCGCTCCCCGCCGCATTCGACGATCAGAGCCGAGACGATGGCGAGGGTGAGCGGGATCTTGATGGTGAAGGTAGTGCCCTGGCCCTCGATCGAGTTGAGCTCGACGGTGCCGCCGATCTTCTCGATGTTGGTGCGTACCACGTCCATTCCGACGCCGCGGCCGGACACAGAAGTGACCTCCGCTGCCGTCGAAAAGCCGGCCTTGAAGACGAACTTCTGGATCTGCTGCTCGGTCAGGGTCTCGGCTTCGGACTCGGTGATCAGGCCATTGGAGATCGCCTTTTTCTTGATGATCTCAATCGGAAGTCCGGCGCCGTCGTCGGCGATTTCGATAATGATGTGACCGCCCTCATGGAAGGCGTTGAGTGTGATTTTTCCGACCTCGGGCTTGCCGGCCGCGAGCCGCATATCGTTTTTTTCCAGGCCGTGATCGGCGGAGTTGCGGACCATATGGGTCAGCGGGTCCTTGATCATATCCAAAACCTGGCGATCGAGCTCGGTATCCGCGCCTTTCATCACCAGTTCCATCTTCTTGTCGAGTTCGACCGACAAGTCGCGCACGATTCGCGGCAGCTTGGCCCAGGCGTTCCCGATCGGCTGCATGCGCGTCATCATGACGCCTTCCTGCAGTTCGGACACGACCTGGTTGAGCCGCTGCAACGGCGCGGCAAATTCGCTGTCCTTCTGGCCACGCAGGATTTGCAGAAGCTGGTTGCGGGTCAGCACCATCTCGGAAACCATGGTCATCAGGTTCTCGAGCAGCTCGACGTTGACCCGGATAGACTGGTGAGCGACCACGGATTCCTTCATCGTGGCCTCGCCACCCATCTTCTCGACCGGTTGCGGCGCCGCGGCTGGCGGTGCAGCCGGCGCTGCCGGCAAGACCTCCTCGACATCTTTCTCATCGGTCTCGGCGATGGCCTCTTCGACCGGCGCCTCCGCTGCGATCTCCTCCGCGGGGATTTCCTCCGCAGCGGCCATATCCTCGATCGCGGCCGGCGCGGCCTCGGCTGGAGCCGTGCTCGTATCGCCACTGTCGGCGAAGGTGTTCAAGCGCTCGATCAGGTGGGCGTCGGTACCTTTGGGCTCGGCTTCGGTCTCCTCGAGCACCAGCAATATCGATCGGATGCAGTCCAGACATTCCAAGATTAGCGACACCGCGTCCGGAGTGACGATCAGATCGCCCTCCCGAATCTTTCCTAGCACATTTTCGCCGGCATGCGCGACCGACTCCAGGCGCGGCAGACCTAGGAACCCGCAGGTCCCCTTGATGGTGTGCATGTACCTGAAAATATTACTCAAAAGATCTTCGTCATTTGGATTCTGTTCGAGCTTGACCAGCTCAACGTCAAGCACAGCAAGACCTTCATTGGTCTCGGTCAAAAATTCGCTCAACAAGTCGTCCATGACTACAACCCCACGAATGAAAGCACGTCCGTTACGGGCCGAAATGCGTTGTCCAGCACCGTTAACCAACCTCGACAGTTCGCCACAGACAGTGACAAATATAGATTAATAACCCCTTACTCCGTTCAGCTTCTGGCGCTTCTTTTTGACCAATCGTATTTAGAAAACAAAATCTTAACGCGGCGATTATTGATTCTCGCAGCTTTATGGACGTGATATGGAATCGAAGGCATGCAGCCCCGGAACAGGGGCCGTTAACCAGAATCTGCGATGGGTTCACGACCGCCAATGCCAAGGAGGGGCATACCGGCCCCGCCGCGCGTAGCCTCGGCGAAAACGCGGGCGGCTCCTTGCCGCCGGCTAGAGCATTATCCGGCCAAGGTCACCGAGATTCGGAGGGTGTCCGCACCGTGGCTGTCGACAATCAGATTCGAGCCCATACGCTGGGCCAGCAGGCGGGTAAAATAGCCGTGGACGTTGCGCGGCGTCAGCTCCTCGATGTCCACGTCGTCGCTCAGCACGATTTGACTCTCCTCGCGTAGCCGGGCGCCGGTCCCCTGCGCGGTCACGGCGACCTCCAGGCCAGTGCCCCCCCCGGCCAGGCTCACGCCGAGAGAGCCGCCCCGTGGCAGGCATTCCTCGCCCAATACGATCACGTTGAGCAGCAGCTTGCCCAGCCCCTCGGGCATATCCTCGGCCGGTTGTTCGACCGCGGGCCAGTCCAGTGTCGTCTTGGTCGAGGCCAGAAAGCCGGTCGCAAGTTCCCGCAGAGCGCCCATGTCTTCGCCAATGCGCCCGCCGGCCATGCCATACGCGAGGCGGTAGAACTGCAGGATGCTGGCGGCCTGGCGGGCGCTATTGGCAGAGAGCTGGATTGCGTCGTCCGACATGCCCAGGTCCTCGTCCTCCAGCAACTCCAGGCCGTTGTTTACCGCACCGATCGGGCCGACGAGATCGTGGCACAACCGCGAGGCGAGCAACTCGGCCACCCGCATATCGATCAGAAAAGCCATCCAATTTCGCTCCTTATCCCGCAGCCTGCAACCGGCGCCGGTGTCGCTTCCGGCCCGCCAATATGTCGATTCGAGGCTTCCGAAGTCGCCGGCGCCTCTTATACACTATCGCTCCCTCGAAAAAACACCGCTATTGCATCATGACCCGGCGAAGACACATCGACCCAGACCCCGGCCCGAGGATCGTTCGATGACAGATTATATTGTCCCCGGCAATTTGGTGCGCAATCCGGCCCGGCCGGACTGGGGCCTGGGTCAGGTCCAGTCGGTGATCGGGACCCGCATTACGGTCAATTTCGAGCATGCGGGAAAGCTCTCGATAAATGGCGAGAACGTGAAGCTGGAAGTCATCGACGTAGACACCATTTGAGGGTATGACAGGGGCGAATTGCCTGGGCTGTGTCCAAAAAAAACCATACCATTCTTTAGGTTACCAAGCGATGGGGGCACGGCGGAGATGACCGGACAACAGGAACGGAACGACCGGAAGCATGGTTGAGGGAAAAGGCGCGGCGGGGGCGTCGCCAAAACGCAAGAATCATCCGGGCTCGGGACGCCGCAAGGCGCCGGCCTTCTCCAAAGGGCGGCAGCTCGAGCCGGCCGCCCGCGAAGAGATATCTGCGTTGCTGGGCGCACGCCCGCGCGATCGCGACCTGCTGATCGAATATCTGCATCTGATCCAGGACCGTTACCGCCGGCTCTCCGCCGCGCACATGCAGGCGCTCGCCAACGAGATGGCGCTGCCCATGGCCGAGGTCTACGAAGTCGCCTCGTTCTACGCCCATTTCGATATCGTGCTCGACGGCGAGCCCGAGCCGGCCGGGATCACCGTCCGGGTCTGCGACAGCCTGAGCTGCGCCATGGCCGGCGCCGAGGCCCTGCTCGCCGCGCTGCCGGACATACTTGGAAGCGGCGTGCGGGTACTGCGGGCGCCCTGCATGGGCCGCTGCGACACGGCCCCGGTCGCCGAGGTTGGCCACCGCCACGTCGATCGCGCCACGACCGGGAACCTGACCGCCGCCACTATTGGCGACCTGCATCCCGAAATTCCCGACTATCAAGACCTGGCCGCCTACCGCGCCGAAGGCGGCTACAGGGCGCTCGCCGATTGCCTCGAGGGCCGAATCACGGTCGAGCAGGCGATCGACACCCTGAGCGATTCGGGCCTGAGGGGTCTGGGCGGCGCCGGCTTTCCGACCGGGCGCAAGTGGAGCTTCGTGCGCGCCGAAGCCAAGCCCCGCTACCTGGCGGTCAATGCCGACGAGGGCGAGCCCGGCACCTTCAAGGACCGCTATTTCATGGAGCGCCGGCCGCAGCAGTTCCTCGAGGGCACATTGATCGCCGCCTGGGCGGTAGAGGCGGACGCGGTCTACATCTACCTGCGCGACGAGTACCCGGCCGCGCGGGCGATCCTGCTGGCCGAGATCGCGGCCGTCGAGGCAGCCGGGCTGGCCCGCCACACCGCAATTCATCTGCGCCGCGGCGCCGGCGCCTACATCTGCGGCGAGGAGTCGGCGATGATCGAATCGATCGAGGGCAAGCGCGGCCTGCCCCGCCCCCCCCCGCCCCCAAAGGCAGAGCACACCTCTGAAAACCAGTCACGACCG
>JAPULJ010000434.1 GCA_027295145.1 Alphaproteobacteria bacterium
AAACACCACTGACTGCCCCGCCGGACGTGAGGCACAGCGACCGTGTAGTGAGCTGCGCGGGCGAACGAATGCCCTGCAAACGGCGGTCGAGGCCTCCGAGGCCTATTTGGCCGAGAAGAAATGCATGAACAAAGATCACGGGGGGCCGGATGCGGCTTCAGGAGGTAGAACTTAGCGAAACTATCAAACAGGCGGTCGAGGCCATAATACCAAAGGTCCTTAATATTGACTCATAGAGACGGTTTCCCAAGGATTTTCGGCCAGGAGCGCATGGCGTGGCGATGCGGGGCATCGCGAGCCGCGGGACGCCGCCCGAAAGCCCCCGTCCACAAGATTGGGGCTGGCCGCCGTTCCGGTCGCCTGGGCGAACCGCCGGGGGCGTCGGGAAGCCTTGTCGATGTCCCACATCGCCTGCGGCTCCCCTCCTGCCCGGCGGATCGCCCAGGCGATCTCTATGGGTCATTATCAGCGCTCATTGGTATAAGCACGCCCTTCATCTGAAATTACATGCTGGCCTGTCGCCGAAATGCGAAATGCGATAGGCCGTATCTAAAAAAGAAGTGGAATCCAACCGCCTAAGGACCGGGCGCAATTCGAGCTGGATCGTTGCTACCGTCGGGCGCCGGCGAATGATAGGGTGCCGTGCCAACCCGACCGGGTTGGGTCCGCGAAAGGGAGGAGTGGGTGGAACGCCGACTTGCCGCCATTCTGGTCGCCGATGTGGCCGGGTTCAGCACCCTCGCCGGCCGGGACGAGGAGCACGCGATCGGTGCGTTGAAAGGACATGTAAGCGCCCTCGATCCGGTGGTCGGCCAGCATCGCGGGCGTATCGTAAAATCCACCGGCGACGGGTTTCTCGCAGAGTTCCCCTCAGTGGTCGACGCGGTGGCCTGTACAGACTTGATGCAGCGCCAGATGGCCGAGCGCAATCGCGACGAGCCGGACAATCGGCGCCTCGATTTTCGCATGGGCATCCATGTCGGCGACATCGTCGAAGATGATGGCGACATATTGGGCGATGGCGTAAATATCGCCGCCCGGCTCGAGCAGCTGGCGCCGCCCGGTGGCATTGCGGTTTCCGGTCGGGTTTTCGAGGACGTCATCGGCAAGCTCGATATTGCCTTCGACGATCATGGCCTCCGTGATCTCAAGAACATCGCTCGACCCATTCATCTCTTTGTGTTGGCGCCGCCAACCGCAACGCCGGAACGCGACCGGTCGGCTCCGGCGTTGCCGGACAAGCCCTCGATTGCGGTGCTGCCGTTCGAGAACCTGTCGGCGGATCCGGAGCAAGAGTACTTCGCCGACGGAATCACCGAGGACATCATCACCTCGCTCTCGTATTTGCCGGGGCTTTTCGTGATCGCCCGCAATTCGTCTTACGCCTACAAGGGCCGGGCGTTCGATGTGCGCACGGTGAGCCGCGAGCTCGGGGTGCGCTATCTCTTGGAGGGGAGCGTGCGGCGCGCCGGCAACCGGGTGCGGGTCACCGGCCAGTTGATCGATGCCGAGACCGGCAACCACATCTGGGCCGACCAGCACCATGGAACCCTCGACGACATCTTCGAATTGCAGGACCGGATCACAGAGGCGGTGGTCGGCGCCATTGCGCCCCAGATTCAGGCCGCCGAGATCGCGCGGGCGGCCCGCAAGCCGCCAGCGGATTTGAATGCCTATGATTATTACCTCAAGGCATTGGCGGCCTTCCAGCGGGTTGATCGGCCGCTAATCCGAGAACACCTCGATGCCGCCTTGCGGCTAGCTCCCGATTACGTACGAGCCAAAGCGTTCCTCGCGTCCTCGACCACGCTCGCCATTGCGCTCAGCGAACCGGTCGATCGAAAAGAGATCGATCGGTCGAGCCAGCTGGCAAGGGAGGTACTGGACGATCCGAGTATCGACCCCGAGACCCGGGTCCGATCCGGTTACGCGCTCGCGCTCATCGGGGGGGACTTCGATGGCGGCCTGGCGCAAATCGATCTTGCGCTCGAGGAAAGCCCGAACCTCGTCGAAGCCTGTTCATCGAGTGCGGTTATTCTAGCCATACAAGGCGAGCCGACGGCAGCTCTCGAACGCGCAGATCGAGCGCTCCGGCTCAGCCCATTGGATCCGCTCGCCTACCGAGCCAACATCGCCCAGGCCATGGCCTATCTCAGGTTGGGCGAATTCGAAAAAGCCCTCGATGCGGCAAAGCGCATTACGAAGACCGCGCGACGGGTACAGAATGGCTTACGCTTGGAAGTCGTTGCGCTCGCCCATCTCGGCAGAATCGAAGATGCACGCGCGGCAGCAGACAGGTTATTGGCAATTGCACCGAACTTCGCCATCTCAAAGTACATGACTTTGGTTCGGTTTTTCCCGGATAACTTTACCCGCATCGTCATCAGCGGTCTGCGCAAGGCCGGCCTGCCGGAGTGACCGCAGGTTCGATTGCGTTGCGGTTGAGATGGTCGTCGCTGGTTAAATTGCGGCGAACTCGCCCGAACATCTCTGGCTTGACGCCGAGTCCGCAGCTCGATCCGAAGCGGACTCGGATCGGCAATTGATCCTGTTGTATCGAATCCGTTGGCTCAAAGAAATTTTGTCGGGCGCATGATCGTGCGCCACATGTGGGCGGCCGGGCTGCTGTCGAGACCGAGGCCTTCCTCCGGTTGGCGGAAATGGCGGCCGATCAGATCGACGAAATCGTCGAGGGGGACGACGATATCGGGATCGAAAGCGTAAAAGTCGTTGATCGTTATGTGGCGCGCCGACATGTACCATTTGTGATTTCGGGCAACTTCGTAATCGCGCCGGATATAATCGTCGACCCGATAGTCCGAACCGAACCAGTCGATGTAGGATTGAGGATATTCGTAACCGACCTCGGGATCCGGGAAAAAACGGAGCGCTTGGTGATAGCGCACCGCCCAACTCACTTCTTCATCGACATAGGGTGCAATCAACTGCGCGCCCCAATAGCCGTGGTCGGGTACCAGCAGACCGAAAACCGAAATGTCGTGCAGCAAACAGGCAAGCACGATTTTCTCGCTGCAGCCGTTTTTCACGGCAAGCCGCGCGGACTGCAATAGGTGCTGCGAGGGTCCAAAGCGGTAGGTGAAGTAATCGATCAAGCTCGGCTTGGAGGGCATGCCCGGCAGCCGCGGGTCGTCTCCAACGAGAACCTGCACGGGTGGATCTCGGGACAATTCCTTGAACCAGGGCGGGATCTCCCGCGGATCGGTTGCGCCGGATCTATACAAGGGGGAATCCGTTACGATCTTGTTTTCAAGTCTGATAATCGCGGCCCGCTCCGCAGCCTCGAACTCGTCCACGATTTTAGCCATGGTTTGCTCCTCAAGACGAAACAGCCATCGAGCTTAGCAGGGATTGCCGCTACGATAGCCGCTTTATCCGGGGTCCACTATGCGCTTATAGTTTCCTGGCATCTTGACGCGGGATCTGGACTACCGACAAGTTCGGGAGGTTGGGGGTTTATCGATGTATAGGCTTTACGGGACAACAC
>JAPULJ010000435.1 GCA_027295145.1 Alphaproteobacteria bacterium
GTCGAAACAAGAAAGCGGCGGTCAAACTCTTGCGCAAACTGCTCAAGAAGCAGAAGTACGGGGCGAATAAGGTGGTAACCGATAAACAGCCATCCTAATGCTCTAGGATTCGGGACAAGCTCGTGGGGCGTGCCGCGACGCTGAACAGAGGCCAATTTTCTCCGTCGCGGCAAGCCCCCATCGAAACGAGGGCGGGCGAATTCCCGCAACCTCGCGATCAATCCTATGACGATTGACCTAGTGGGCTCCGACCGGGTTCGCCGACATCCCCACCACCGCCCTTGATCCGCCCCCGCCGACGACTTCTCCGGCGCTCCCGGCGCTTATCGGGTCCCGGTCCCCCTCAAGACTGGCGCGTCATCGTCGGCCATATTTTTGCCTTGGCCCCGATCCCAGTCTTTCGCGGTTCGAACGATCAGGCCTCTACCTGTTCCATCGAAAATATTTCCGCAATGTTCCGAAACTCGGTGAGTATCTCACCATGGTTCCGCGTAAGATATCCGACGACTTTATCGTTCTTGAGTAGATTGGCGAGATAGCCCCGCGCCAGCACAAGGTTGAGATGATCGGGTCCATAGCTGTCCTCGATCAATTTCATATCGAGTTGAAGTTTTGCCATCTCCCTTTCCATCCGCGCAATTTGCTCGGTCGAAAGCCCTTTGAAGCTCTTTGGCTTATCTGAGTCGATAAGTTGATCCTGCGGGGTCGCGGCCAATAGAGCTCTGGAATAGGGGAGCGAGTAGTTGTTCATGTCGATCATCATTTCGACGACCTCGACCTGCCTCATCGGTTTCATCTTTTTGAGAGCCCGAAAAATGTTTATCGGACAGTGTTTGTCTTTTAGAAGATCTTCCGCCTCGGGGCAGATGCCTTCAAGAAGATCGCGTTTCGTGCGAATGTTGGCAACGTCGACGTCTAGCGCCTTGGCGATACGCTCTTCAGGCACGCCGCTTTCGATCGCCTTTAGAATCATATTGTGCTCTTGAATAGTCGCCAGTCTGTTGATCCGCTTGTTATAGGTGAACGCTTCATCATCAGTCGCGATCAGGCAGGAAACGCCTTCGGTTCCTAATTCCTTCAGCACTTCGACTCGCAGGTGTCCATCGAGGAGCATGAATTGGCCCTTTTTTCCCGTTGCTCGATGGACACTCGGCGGCTCGATAATTCCGACTTCCTGGATCGAGGCTTTGATCTGCTGATACTTCCGTGTCTTTCTAATGCGGCTGGGATATTTTTTTACCGGGAGGATATCCGCCAACTTGACGAAGACGCTCTTGGATCTGAACGCCATTTTTGGCTTGTTTCGCATGGCTACCGGGCCTTACGCGCCGAAATCAAGTCGGCCAGCGGACGGGGTACAGTCAGCAAGCCCTCGGCGCGCAGCAAGTTTGAAAAGTTATCATCAGCGAGTAGCGTTCGCATCGCCTCCACGACAAACAACAGCCGGCCTTGGGTGATTTCGGCCCGCTTGATCATCACGCGCTGGCGGTCCGCTTCTCTCTCGTAAGCCCGGACGAGCGCTTCGGACGAAACTATGGGACGCCCTTTCACTGGGGAATTTTGCCGCATCGTTTTCCCACGTCGCCGCCGTTGTTCAACGATGTGTTTTGCCGCGAGCAGTTTCTTGCCGCGAAGGTGGCCTTCCTGGTAGGCCTGGGCGAGGGCCTCTTGAACGCCTTCATCGTCGGCTTCAGCGATGTCGATGGCGACGTTGAGAGGTATGTGCCCGGCTTCCACTGCTGCCAGCAATCTCTCTTCGTGCTCCTCCAGCAGGTGCTGAATCGCGTGAACGTATTTGTAAGAAAGGCCAGTTTTGTCGGCGATCTCCGTGTCGGAATAACCCTGATTTTTGAGTCGACCGATGTCGTGGAGTAGCTCGAGCGGTCGATGTTTGCGACGCGCAAGGTTCTCGACTAGGCTCATGATCATGCTGTCGGCCTCATCGACATCATCGATTATTGCCGGAATTTCGGACGCGCCGAGCGAAATGTAGGCCTCGAGCCTGCCTTGACCGCAGACCAACGCAAAGGGCAAATCGGTGTTTTTTTTCTTGTTTCGGCTAACCGTGATCGGCTTCTTGAGGCCGACTTTCGATATGCTGTCCGCGATCTGCCGAAATGCCTTTCTGTTGCGACTCCGCGGATTAAGTACGGCGATCTGATCGACGGGAATTATTTCGACGACGATGTTCTTTCGTGCCTTTTTCATAGGGCGATCTCCGCGATCCTTACGCGCTCGGCCATGGCGAAGAAGAACTCCAACGTATCGAAGCGGAACGCGTCGAGCATGAGACCATTTTCTTCGGCCAATCGGATACGGTCCGTCGTCATTTCGAACAGGGGGAGAAGGTAGTAGTCGAGCGGTGCATGGTTCACGCGATCCATGCGTATCGCCACCGTGATGTCCGGCGCTAAACCTGTATCGAGGCGTATCTTCCATCGCGTCGAGCCCGCCGGTGTCATTTGGCAGCGGGCGATGACGACAGAAGCTGTAAATTCATCATTCACCCTTAGGAGATCCGTGGCCGTGTCTCGCTCAACGGTGCCCCCAAGGTTTTCAATCGAACCGATCGTGTCTGAAACGACTTCGCCATGCATGCGGCGCAGAGCACGATTGATTTCGATGTAGCTATAGTCTCGATCTGGATTGAACCCGACGAGTTCATACGCTCGGATCAGGCTGCCGAACCGACGTTGGTACGACCCGCTCGTTGGCATGCTTTCGGTTTCATCAATGATCAGGCCCGAAAGGTAACCGTGTCGTTCGAACAATCGCTTGAGACGATCAAGCATTTCTTCATCCGAGAAACGCCGATTGCGCTCTCGTATCATACCCTGGGCGGTGAAGAACATTTGCTGATCGACGATCCCCTCGAAAGCGCCGTCCGCCCGGATCCACATCTCGGGGTCGTTTGCGACTCGTTGTTTCTTCAGTTTGAATGAGCGCCGGTTGTAAACGTTGTTGCCGATGTATTTTTCGTTGGTCAAGACTTGGTGGGCGGTGGCGCGAGTCCAAGGCTGACCAAGATCGGTCTTGATGCCTTCCTCATTGAGCTGCCGAGCGATCTCGCTCTCGACGCGCCCGCCATCAACGAAATGTCGATACATCGAGCGTACGGTTTCGACCTCGTCGCTGGGGCCGGGCACAAGGATTACGCGGTCGGTTTGGAGGCTTTTGTATTCACCGAATTGGAGAATGCCCTGGGGATGCCCATTTTGATCAATCCTCATTCGGCGTAGGCCATATCCGGCCATGCCGCCTTGCCGGTAGCCAAGTTCAACGAGCCGGCACTGACCCGCGAAAACTTTCGTCGAGAGCTCTCGGCTGTACTCGCCAGCCATGGCACGTTTGACGCTCTTTACGATGGTCGATATGGGGCTGCCATCGTTCTGAAATTGCTCGGCGCAATATTGGACGGAGATGCCCTTCCGACGGCATCGGTACTCGTAGTAGGCACTTTCATCGGCGTCCTGAAACCGCCCCCAACGACTGATGTCATAGACCAGAATCACCTCGAATCCGACGTCGCCACCCTCGACATCGTCGATGAGTTGTCGGAGGCCGTTTCGGCCTTCCAACTTTAGTCCGCTCTTGCCTGCGTCGGAGTACCTTTGAACGATCTCCATGTCGTGTTGTTCCGCGTAGCTACGGATCGCGTCGGATTGGTTCTCGGTCGAGTACTTCTGATGGTCGGTGGACATGCGCACATACTCGGCCGCGGGGATCTTTCTGATAACCTCATCCCGGGTAACGTCAGTTTTTTGGTTCGACCGTTCAGGCAACGCGGTTTCCTCCGCCCATGTCTTCTAACAATTTCCAGTGCAGGCCCGGTTCTAGCCATTTTTTAAACGAATGCTGATCGCCGCCGGACGGCGAACGTGTCCGTGTTTTCAACATTAGAACACGGAGAGCAGGTATGTCGTTTCACAAAAAAGGCCGAAAATTTCGGCCTAAATCCGGAAAACATCTTCCCAAATCTGCTGCTAAACGCGCTGTAGCCAAGGACTTTGATTTCACCGCGGTCATTGCCGAGACATTGCGGGAAACCTTTGGCGGTACCGCCGTCGCGGTGAAAACGGTGATGGCATACACTGGTGCTGGCGAACGCACGGTCAGAAATTGGTTTGACGGCAAGAATGGTCCGAACGGCAACAATCTGGTCAGTCTTGCGCGCAATTCAGACGAAGTGTTGGAAGTATTTCTACTGATGGCCGACCGAGGCGATATCGTAACAGCAAAGGCATTGGTGGATGCTCGCGAGATATTGGGGGAAATGCTGAGATTGGTCGAAATTTTGCTGCTAGCAGAAGACGCGGATGAATAGCCCAGCTAATGGACACGTTGGAATCACTGGAGGTCGAACTCAGGCGGGTTATCGGCTCGCTGAAATAGGTAGCCAGAGCTCGAACTTTCCTAGGTCGATCCCAGGTCGATCCCAGGTCTCGCGCAAGCACCTCGCTTGTGCTGTCCATGGATTGGCTGAGCGCCCGTAGCTCAGGTGGATAGCGCACCAGATTCCTAATTTTGATTGGGCACTGCGGTCGGAAACGCCATAGTGGTCCTGCTTAAAGTCGGGGAAACCTTACCGGCATCCTGCCGCTGGCAATCCCGAGCCAAGCCCTGAAAGGGGAAGGTGTAGAGACTTGACGGGCAGCACCTAAGGGCCTTGGCCTAGGGTGAGGGGAAAGTCCAGGCCACAAACATCCGCGAGGATGGCGGCGAAAGCCGAAGTGGCACGAATCCGGGGGTCGTGGGTTCGAGTCCCTCCGGGCGCGCCAATACCCGGTCTGTCCGGCCCGGAGACATAGGTAGCCTCAGCGGAACCCAGCCGAGCGCTGGTCGATTATTGCGCCGCCATTCTCACAAACGCCTGTATCATCGTTGGTTCGGGCGCCGGGTTATCCACGGGCGTAACTGAGGGGGGCCTGTCCGTGTATCTGGACAGCCGGCTATGGGCATTCACCAAGGGTGTGCGGTTACGCATCGCATGGGCCGTACTCGTCGGTCTGCTAGCCGTTGCGGTGGGCATAGCCCGGCTCGGTCTTCTGGGCTGGCTCTTGGGCAGGGTGTTCGGAGGTGAGTCGATCGAGAGCATGATCCCGCCGATCGCGTTGGTGGCCGGGGCGATGCTGCTTCGCGGCTGGCTCGATTATTACCGAAACATGGTCGCGCACCACACGGCCGCGATCGTTCAGACCCATCTGCGTTTGATGATCTACAATCACGTCACGGAATTGGGGCCGGCGCATTTCACCGAGGCGCGGACCGGCGGCGTGATCCTCTCCATGGTCGAGGGGGTCGAACAACTCGAGGTCTATTTCGGTCGGTATCTGCCGCAGCTCTTCATCGCCGGCCTAACGCCGGTGCTCATCTTCGGCTTTGTCGCTTTCGTCGATCCGCCGATCGCTCTCGCGTTCCTGGTCGCGGCGCTGGTCACGCTGTTCGCCCCCGCCGCCTGGCACAACCTGGATAGCAAGAACAGTGAAGCGCGGCACAGAACCTACAGCGCGTTCGGGGCCGAATTCCTGGATTCGATCCAGGGCCTCGCCACGCTCAAGGCATTCGGGCAGACGCGCGAGCGCGCGGCGATGCTGCAAGCCAAAGCGCATGAGCTGTTCAAGGGCACGATGTTGGTGATGGGCACGAACACGCTCTCCCGTGGCATTACCGACGCCGGGATCGGGATCGGCGCCGCCGTGGCCTTGGGCTGGGGCGCCTACCGGGTCGAGGCCGGCCAGATGGATCTTACCGCCTTGCTCATCGTCCTGATGCTTGGCGTCGAAGTGTTCCGACCGTTGCGGGATCTCCGGGTCATCCTGCACCAAGGCATGGTCGGCCTCGCCGCGGCGAAGGGCATCTTCCACCTGCTCGATGCCCAGCCATTGGTGCGCGATGCGCATGTAACCGGGGAGGCGGAGGTTGCGCTCGTTCCGACGGTTACCTTCGAGGATGTCACATTTTCCTATCCGGGCGGCCGACAGCCCGCGCACACGGGCTTGAGTTTCGACGTCAGAGCCGGCGAGCGGCTGGGTATCGTCGGGCCGAGCGGATCGGGCAAGACATCCATCGCGCGACTGTTGCTCCGGTTCTATGACCCACAGGCCGGCCGGGTCCTGATCGGCGGCCGGGACCTGCGCGAGCTCAAATTTGACCGGATCCGCGGCCAGATCGCGGTGGTGAACCAGGACACCTATCTGTTCCACGGCACGGTCGAAGACAACTTGCGCATGGGCAAGCCCGACGCCACGGAGGCCGAGCTGGAAGCCGCCGCGCGGGCCGTCAATGCCCATGAATTCATAACCCGGCTGCCTCAGGGCTATCGCACCGTGGTCGGCGAACGCGGCGTCCGGCTATCCGGCGGACAGCGCCAACGAATTGCGATCGCCCGCGCATTGCTCCGGGACGCGCCGATCCTCATCCTGGATGAGGCGCTGTCCGCGGTCGACGCGGAGAGCGAGGCCGTCATCCAGGAAGCACTTGAGCGCCTCATGGAAGGCCGTACGACCCTGATTTTCGCCCACAGGCTTTCGAGCGTCATTACCGCGGACCGCAT
>JAPULJ010000436.1 GCA_027295145.1 Alphaproteobacteria bacterium
GTTCGCAAGGCGCGGCTCAAGGGGCGTTGAGAGTGAACATAATAGTTCTCGGCCCCCCGGGTTCGGGCAAGGGTACGCAAGCCAAACGACTGGAAGACCGCTACGGGGCGATGCAGCTATCGACCGGCGATATGCTGCGAGGCGCAGTCAAAGCCGGAAGCGAGCTTGGCAGAAAAGCGGAGAAGATCATGAGCACGGGGGATTTGGTCCCCGATGCGCTGATCGTTTCGATGATCGCCGAGCGGATCGACGAGCCCGATTGCCGCAAGGGTATCATCCTCGATGGGTTCCCGCGCACGGTCAAACAAGCCCTGGCGCTCGACGAGATGCTGGCGGATAATAATCTGACGCTAGATTGCGTCATCGAGCTCAAGGTCGACGAAGCTGCCCTGTTTGCGCGCATCGAGGGACGGGCCGCCGAATCTGATACGATTAGGGCCGACGACAATCCGGAGACCTTGAGAAAGCGCCTCGGTGTCTACCGCGAACAAACCGCCCCGATCCTGCCCTACTACCGGGACAGCAATAGGCTGCGCACCGTCGATGGGATGAAAGATATCGATGACGTCACCGACCAAATGGTGGCGATTTTGGACCAGATTTGAGCAGGGCCATGTTGACAGGTCAGGCAAAGCCCCTATATTTACAGTACTCTTTGGGCATAGCCATAAGGGGCGCATTCTTGCGCCTAATGGACAGACACGACGGATCGATAGTCTGGTGGAAGGCGGCTTCCGATCGGGTTCGTCCCGGTTCCGCGCGATCCTGCCGGACTTATTTGGGCGCCCGCAGCACTGGTTGAGGAGAAAACATCTTGGCACGCATCGCAGGCGTGAATATTCCCACAGCCAAGCGTGTGGTAATATCTCTCACCTATATCCACGGGATCGGCCGCACCAAGGCCAAGCAGATCTGCGAAATAGTGGGGGTTCCCTCCGAGAGGCGGGTCAACCAGATGACCGAAGACGAGGTCACTCGGGTCCGCGAAGTAATTGATCGTGAGTACACGGTCGAAGGCGATTTGCGACGCGAAGTGGCGATGAATATCAAGCGGCTGATGGATCTTGGCTGTTACCGGGGGTTACGCCACCGTAAAGGACTGCCGGTTCGCGGCCAGCGCACCCATACCAACGCGCGCACTCGAAAAGGCCGGGGCCGGGCCATCACCGGAAAGAAAAAGGCGTAAGAGGGAAAGATCATGGTAAAATCGACCGGGACCCGCGTAAAACGGCGCGAACGCAAGAACATTTCCTCCGGCGTTGCTCATGTCAGCGCGACCTTCAACAATACCAAGATCACGATCACTGACGCCCAGGGCAATACGATCGCCTGGTCGTCCGCCGGTGGTCAGGGCTTCAAAGGGTCGCGGAAATCGACCCCCTATGCCGCGCAGATGGCAGCTGAAGATGTCGGCCGGAAGGCTATGGAGCATGGCATGAAGACGCTCGAAGTCCAGGTCAAGGGGCCGGGCTCGGGCCGCGAGTCGGCATTGCGCGCATTGCAGGCCGTGGGATTTCAGATCACCGCGATTCGCGACGTTACGCCGATACCGCACAATGGCTGTCGGCCACCCAAACGCCGCAGGGTTTAGCAGACGCAACGCCGCACCCCGGACCGGGTACGCCCCGGCACCGGATTGAGTTTTGTTTAAAAATGCCGGACCGAAGGGTCTCGCGCGAGCCTATGGAGCAGAAACCCCGTGACAATTCAGAAGAACTGGACGGATCTTATCAAGCCGAAGGGATTCAAGGTCGAGCCCGGTGAGGATGCGAGCCGGCGCGCTTCGATCGTCGTGCAGCCCCTCGAGCGCGGCTTTGGCATAACGCTCGGCAACGCACTGAGGCGGGTTCTGTTGTCCTCCTTGCAAGGTGCCGCGGTGACGACAATCCAAATCGACGGTGTTTTGCATGAGTTTTCCTCGATCCCCGGTGTTCGCGAGGATGTGACCGATATCGTTCTCAACGTGAAATCGCTTGCCTTGCGAATGCTCAGTGAGGGCCCCAAGCGCATGACGCTAAAGGCCGATGGGCCGAAGGAGGTCACTGCCGACATGATCGAGACCGGCCCCGATATCGAGATATTGAACCCCAAGCAAGTGCTCGTCCATCTCGACAAGGGCGCTCATTTGAGCATGGAAATGACGGTCGAGAACGGCAAGGGCTACACGCCCTCTAATCAGAATCGCGCCGAGGAGGCGCCAATCGGTCTGATCCCGGTCGACTCCCTTTACAGTCCCGTGCGCAAGGTTTCTTACAAGGTCGAGAATGCCCGCGTTGGCCAGGTAACCGATCTCGATAAGCTGACCCTCGACGTCGAGACCAACGGCGCGGTGTCGCCCGAAGATTCGGTGGCGCTCGCCGCCCGTATTATCCAGGACCAGCTACAGCTCTTCGTGACATTCGAGGAGCCCAAGAGCGAAGTTTCGCAGGAGCAGGCGGGCGAGCTGCCGTTCAACCGCAACCTCCTGCGCAAAGTAGACGAGCTCGAGCTTTCGGTGCGCTCGGCCAACTGCTTGAAGAACGACAACATCATCTATATCGGCGATCTCGTGCAGAAGACCGAGGCGGAGATGTTGCGCACTCCAAATTTCGGGCGAAAATCGCTGAACGAAATCAAGGAAGTCCTCACCCAAATGGGCCTGCATCTTGGGATGGAGATTCCCGACTGGCCACCGGAAAACATCGAGGACATGGCCAAGCGGCTCGAAGAGCCGTACTAGCCCGGCCGAACGATAAAGAAGCCAGGAGCCAGGGATAATGCGTCATCGGATTTCAGGGCGGAAGCTCAACCGCACTTCGAGCCACCGCAAAGCAATGCTCGCGAACATGGCCGCGGCGCTCATCAAACACGAGCAGATCAAGACAACGGTTCCCAAGGCCAAGGAGTTGCGCCGCTCGGTCGACAAGCTCATCACATTAGGCAAGCGCGGCACCTTACATGCAAGGCGTCAGGCAATGTCGGCCCTGGGCGATCGTGCGATGGCGCAGAAGCTGTTCGGGACGTTGGCCGAGCGTTATGCCTCGCGCAAGGGTGGCTATACGCGCGTCATGCGGGCCGGCTACCGCTATGGCGATTCCGCGCCGATGGCGATCATCGAATTGGTCGACCGCGATACCGATGCGAAGGGCCAGGATTCCGGTCCCACTCAGGATGCCGAGGATGAAAGGGCGCCCGAAGCGTGAAGGTGGGCGTCCTGACGGACGGCTGACAGCTGGTTATATGCTTTGGGGGCGGTCAATAAGACGGCCCCTTTTTGGTTTTGAGCGACACTGATCTCCGCCTAGCATCTATGCGCTCGCTCCCGAATTTCAGTGAGATTTGGTATAAGGGGTGGGCGAGAAGCGAGGAATTCATGACAAAGACCATTCGAGCCCTCAATCCGGCCCGCCATGGACTCGGTTTGATCTGGGCGCTTTTGATCGTCATGCTCGCCGTCTCCGCCGGAGCCGAAGAAAAACGGGTGCCGCGATCGGTGGCCGAGATCAAGCTGTCCTTCGCACCGATCGTGAAGAAGGTCGCTCCTGCCGTCGTTAATATCTATACCAAGCGTATCGTTCAAACGCGGCCGATCTCCCCGTTTTTCAACGATCCCTACTTTCGCCGTTTCTTCGGTCGCAACTTTCGTGGCCTGCCACGCAAGCGTGTCCTGGGCTCGCTGGGCAGCGGCGTCATTGTTCGCGCCGATGGGGTGATCATCACCAATGCCCACGTCATCAAAGGGGCCCAACAAATCACCGTGGTCACCGCTGATCGGTGGGAGTACGAGGCAAAGGTTCTGCTGCGCGACCCTCGCACCGATCTTGCGGTGCTGCGGATAAAAGCCAAGTCCAGGCTGCCCGTGCTGATTCTCGGCGATGCGGATGAACTCGAGGTTGGCGATCTCGTGCTCGCGGTCGGCAACCCCTTCGGGGTCGGCCAGACGGTCACCAGCGGTATCGTATCGGCGGTTTCGCGGACCTCGGTCGGGATCACCGACTATCGATCGTTCATCCAGACCGACGCCGCCATCAACCCGGGCAATTCCGGCGGCGCCCTTGTCTCGCTCGACGGCAAGCTGGTTGGCATCAATACCGCGATCTATTCGAAGTCCGGGGGCTCGGTCGGCATTGGTTTTGCGATACCTTCGAGTATGGTGAAATCGGTCTTGCGCAGCGCCTTGACAGGCAAGGCCCTGATGCGGCCGTGGATCGGCGCACAGGGCCAGGACGTGACTCCGGATATTGCCCTATCTCTCGGCCTCGAAAAGGTCGGGGGTATAATCATGAGCGACATCGATGTCGGTGGCCCTGCCGACAAGGCCGGATTGAAGAATGGCGACGTGGTCACCGCGATCAATGGCAGGGCTTTGATCAACGGCCAGTCCTTACGATTTCGATTGGCGCTTTTGCGGATCGGAGGAAAAGCGTCACTGACTGTGTATCGGGCCGGTAAGAAACGGCAGGTCGAGGTGACGCTGATTGCGCCACCCGAAGTGCCTTTGCGCAATGTGACGACGTTGAGCGGTACCAGCCCCTTTGCTGGTGCGACGGTGGCGAACCTTTCGCCGCTGTTAGCCTACGAGCTTGGCGCCGGCGCTCCGAACAAGGGTGTCATCATCTTGAAGGTCGAACTCGGAAGCCCGGCGCACCGATTGCGAATGGCGCCTGGCGATCTGGTCATTCATGTCAATGGCCACGATATCAAAAGGGTCGCCGGGCTGCGATCGCTCACTGATCGGCGGAGCAATCGTTGGCTTGTGCGGTTGCGCCGGCGCGGCCAAGTCCTCACCTTGCGTTTGGGAGGGTGAGCACGCTCTTCAGCGCGCAGGCGCCACGGCCTCTTGCCGACCGGTTACGACCGAGCAGCCTGGAGAATGTCGTTGGCCAAGGCCACCTGATCGGCCCCGATGGACCGCTCGGCCGAATGGTCGAGGCGGGCCGTATCTCTTCGATGGTTCTGTGGGGGCCGCCGGGCTCGGGCAAGACAACCATCGCCCGACTGCTCGCTGAACGGGCAGGCCTTGCTTTCGAGCCTATATCGGCGGTGTTCTCAGGCGTGGCCGAACTGCGAAAAATCTTCGAGCGTGCGCGTCAGCGCCGGGAGGACGGGCAGGGAACGCTGCTTTTCGTCGATGAAATCCACCGTTTCAATCGCGCCCAACAGGACGCCTTCTTACCGGTGGTCGAGGATGGCACCGTAACCCTCGTCGGCGCCACCACCGAGAACCCCTCATTCGAACTCAACGCGGCGCTTCTGTCGCGCTGTCAGGTACTGGTTCTAAACCGACTAGACGAGCCGGCCCTCGACGAGTTGTTGCGGCGAGCCGAGGATGCAGAGGGGCGAGAACTCCCCCTGACCGACGAGGCGCGGGCAGCGCTCAAGGCGATGGCCGATGGCGATGGACGTTTCGTCCTCAACCTAGCAGAGGAGCTGTTCGCCCTGCCGTCGGATGAAGCCAGGGAGCTTGATGTTTCTGGGCTAACGCGGACGGTACAGCGCCGCGCACCAATCTACGACAAGGCGCAGGAGGGGCACTACAACCTGATCAGCGCCCTACACAAATCCATGCGCGGCTCGGACGTCGACGCCTCGCTCTATTGGCTCGCACGGATGCTGGCCGGCGGCGAGGATCCGATCTACATCCTGCGCCGGCTGACCCGGTTCGCGGTCGAGGATGTCGGCATGGCCGAGCCCGGCGCACTGCCCCAGGCCATTGCCGCTTGGGAAGCTTATGACCGGCTCGGCAGTCCCGAAGGCGAGCTTGCGGTGGCGCAGGCGGTGATCCATCTGGCAACGGCGCCCAAATCGAACGCCGGGAACCGGGCGTTCGCCAAAGCCACGCGCTCGGCGAAGGAAACCGGCTCGCTGATGCCCCCCAAGCATATTCTCAATGCGCCGACCCGGCTAATGAAGGATATCGGCTACGGGAAGGGCTACGAATACGATCACGACGCCGAAGACGGCTTCTCCGGACAGAACTACTTTCCCGAAGGCATGGAGCGCAGTGTGTTCTACGAGCCTGTCGAGCGGGGCTTCGAGCGTGAGATTAGAAAGCGGCTCGACTATTGGGCAAAGCTTCGGGCGCGCAAATCCGGGAATTGACCCGACTGTCCATTAGTGACTCACGATTCCTGCGGCACCCCGCAGCAAGCGTTGTCGGTATGGCGCCGGATCGCTACTCTGCATGAATCATTTGACCTCGGAGTGAATGGGCCGGCATGGCGATTTACTTGTGGATTGGGCTTGGAAGTGCTCTTGGCGGAATGGCGCGCTACTGGTCATCGGGATTCGTTGCCCTGCAGTTTGGCGAGAGCTTTCCGTTTGGCACTTTGTTCGTGAATGTGCTGGGATCATTCCTGATCGGGGTCATCGCGACGCTGACCGCGCCGGACGGCCGGTTGTTTGTTGGTAGCGAGATGAGGCAGTTCCTCATGCTGGGCATTCTCGGCGGCTATACGACCTTCTCTTCGTTCAGCATT
The DNA here is from genome assembly GCA_027295145.1 of Alphaproteobacteria bacterium. Classification (GTDB taxonomy): domain Bacteria; phylum Pseudomonadota; class Alphaproteobacteria; order JAPULJ01; family JAPULJ01; genus JAPULJ01. The sequence goes on from JAPULJ010000436.1 coordinate 6,459, forward strand.
GAGACGTTGGAGCTAATGCGAGGCGGCGAGTGGTTCCGCGCTGGAGCTCTTGTCATCCTGTCCGTCGCTCTCTGCCTTCTCGCGGTGTGGCTCGGCCATGCCGCCGCCGCGGTGTTCAACCAGCTACGAGGATCGTGACGCCATGCGCGTTCCCGAAGACGCTCTTCTGCTGCGCATCTTCATCGGGGAAGACGACAAACATGACGGCCAACCGCTGTACCGTGTCATCATCGGTGGCGGTTTGGTGACGCTGGAAAAGGTCCGGGTCGTCAAATACGGTACCGGCGAGGGCGATGGCTGAGCCCCAAACCCCGGCGTCGAAAGCGGGTGGGGTCCAAAATGCGAGCGTGGCGGAGGATGAGGCTGGGCTGCGGCTCGACCGCTGGTTCAAGCGCCACCATGCCGGGCTCACCCATGGCCGGCTCGAAAAGCTCTTACGCACAGGGCAGGTGCGCGTCGATGGCAAGCGGGCCAAGGCGGGCCAGCGGCTAGAACCCGGTCAATCAATTCGCGTGCCACCATTGGGCGTAACAGATAAGCCTAACCGCGGTGCCAGACGCCAGCCGGAAATCCCAAAGCCAGAGGCAGACGCGTTACGCGCAGCCGTGCTCGCTCGCGATGACTCGGTCATCGCGTTTAACAAACCAGCCGGACTGGCGGTGCAGGGCGGGACCGGAACACATCGGCATCTCGACGGTATGCTGGATGCCTTGCGATTCGATGCACCAGCGAGGCCGCGACTGGTTCACCGGCTCGACAAGGACACATCCGGTGTTTTGCTGCTCGGTCGCACGGCGCGCGCGGCGGCCTCGCTGGCGAAGGCATTTCGATTGCATGAAGTGAAGAAGCTCTACTGGGCGGTGACCGTTGGTGTTCCTGAAGCGCCCGTCGGGCGGATCCGGGCACTTCTGGTGAAGCGAGCCGGGGCGGGCGGTGAGAGAGTAGTCGTTGCCGGCAAGAGGGAGGAAGGCGCGCGCTTGGCGACGACCGACTACCGGGTCATTGAGCCGGTGGGAACGCGCGCGGCGTGGTTGGCTCTTATGCCGCTCACCGGCCGTACCCACCAGTTGCGCGTTCACCTTGCGAGCATCGGCACGCCAATCCTGGGTGATGCCAAATACGGCGGAAAGAATGCATTTCTGTCCGGCCTGTCCACGA
>JAPULJ010000437.1 GCA_027295145.1 Alphaproteobacteria bacterium
TCATGACTACGACACGCGAGCTCTGCTGCCTATTGAGCGCCGCCCTCCACCTCCCCGACGTCGAGCGCCGGGTCGAACAACTCGTCAGTCGTGAACTTCTGCCGGGCCTCGATCATGATATGCCAAGGAGGTCATGACGGACATCGAGGCCCAGCGGAGAGAGGCCAGGAGTAAGTAGATGGCCGATAAATCGCTATTCAACTTGGATGCCGAGGCCCGCTGGCGGCTGTCGTATGACCGGCAACAGTGGATACTTCAACGCAGGGCGGGGTCGCCACGGGCAGGGAAGGGCTCGGCTGTTCGCGATACCGGCTGGAAGGCAGTTTCCTTCATTGGCAGCGAGAAGCGCGTCCTGCACCGCTGCATATGCGAGGCTGGCGTGGTCCTGATACCCGAGGCCCTGGCCCGGCTCGACGCGCTGCCCGAGCAGTTCCTGGATTTCGTTGTGGCCCCGGTGAGTTTCGCCGCCAAATGGCCGGAGGCGGCATGAGCCTCACCGCAGTGCACGACAGTGACCTGTCAGGAGCCGCTGCTCCAACATCCGCTGCCGAGCGCCAGCGCCGTCACCGCGCCCGGCGCAAGCGCGGCTGCTTTGTGGTGCCCGTTGAGACGACCGGGGAGATGATTACGGCGCTCGTAGACCAGGGCGACCTGGACGAGGCCAATTCCAGCGACCTTGATCAGGTTGGCGAGGCCATCGCGGCGGCGGCACGCCGGGGCCTGAATCTGACCTAGGCCGAATGTCCGTTGTCGGGGGTAGAGCAGACCTCATTTTCGGCCGACTGGAAGTCTGCTTTTAGCCATAAGCGGACTCATGCCAATTCGTCCAGGAGCTGCTTCGCGGCCCGCAAATCCGCCGTCTCGAAGCCTTCGGTGAACCAGCCGTAGACCGGCGCCAGTAAATCATGGGCTTCGCTGCGCTTGCCTTGTCCGTTCCAAAGCCGGGCCAGACTGCCGGCGGCGCGCAGTTCGAGAGATTTGGCGTTCTGTGACCGTGCGGTTTCGAGGGCTTGCTCGAAACAGCCTTCGGCCTCGCCCCGCCGGTCCTCGTCGGCGAGCAGGAGTTCGCCTTTGAGCCGGCAGATCTCGGCGCCAAAGTAAATCTCGCCGTTTTCCTGAATCATAAGCTGGGCCCGGGTAACAATCTCCAGGCCGGCGTCGATCTCACCATCGCGAAGATGCAGTTCCGCCAACAGCGTGTGATGGTAAGGCGCCTGGAAGCGGGCTCCGGTCGCCGCATAGGCCACCAATGCCTCCGTGATTTCAGGGCTTTGCCCGCCGCCACCATGCAGCGCCGATTGCGCCGCGGCGTGCATGATCCGGGCCACCGCGACCACCATCGTCAAGCCATGCTCCCTGGCCTTGCCGACCGCGACTTCCGTGAGGTCCGATACTTTCCGCCAATCGCCACAAAGCTGGTGGACCACGGCACACCAATAAAGAGCCCGGCTGCTTGTATAACCATGTTGGGAAATTTCCACTGACGCTAGTGCCAACCGACTGCGCTCCAGCGCGGTTTCAGGGCATCCCAACAACCACTCGCACCAGGCACCATAAGCGTATCCCGTGGCCGTTATATCAAGCCCGTAAAGCAGCGCGTTCTCGCTACTTTCCTTGATGCCGACGGTTTCGGATATTCTCTTGCCGGCATCAAATTGATCACGGGCATCGAGCAGCTTACCAATGTGCAAATAGGCCACCCCCAGCATCATATTGGCAGTAATTTTGGCATAGGCGTCGTCGGTCCGCGCCACGAGTTGGTGCATTTCGACGGCCGTTTCGACCGCCGAAGCGTGCTCGCCGCGGGTGACCGCACTGACCCAGACCCCGAACATCACGGGATAAATGCTATCATCCTGGACAAAGGCGCAAAGCTTCCGGGCCCGGTCGAAGGTCTCGGCGACTTCCGGCGCACCATAGCCCTTGGTCGCCATCAAAGCAGAACCCAGCATGCGCTGCATGGCAAGTTCTTGGCTGGCTTTTTCGTCGCCTTCGGGCAGCAAGGCCAGGCCCTTGTTCAAATGTCCAATCGCCTCGTGGTTGGCGGAGCGCTGCAGCGCCATCTGTCCGGCCCGCAGCCAATAGTCTATCGCCTGGCCCTTGTCGCCCGCCTCGGAATAATGATGCGCGAGGATTTCAGGATGGGGGTCCACGATTTCGGCGAACTGGTTCGACAGCAGCGCCGCGACCTCCCTGTGATAATGCTGCCGGGTGCGCTTCAGCAATGACTGGTACGCGGCATCTTGGATCAACGCGTGTTTGAACATGTATTTCGCGCGCGGCGGCCGACCGCGCTGGTACAGCAGGTCCGCATCGACCAGTTGGCCGAGACCGTCGCGCAGGGCGGTTTCCTCGATGACGCCCACGGCATTCAACATATCGTAGGGGAACTCGCGGCCGAAGACGGCGCCGAGCTGGGCCACTTCGCGCACCGTCGGGGCTTTGTCGAGCCGTGCCATGAGCGAATCTTGAAGGGTCGCGGGAATCGAAAGGTCGCTGAACGATCCATTCAACTCATAACTGTCGTCGGTTTCGGTGAGCGACTCGGAGGCCAATATCGCC
>JAPULJ010000438.1 GCA_027295145.1 Alphaproteobacteria bacterium
TTCCAGGTGCTCCATCGCCTCGGCCGCTTGGCCGGCAAAAACCAAAGCTTGCCCGAGATTGTAATGGGCGCGTGCAGCGGAAGGGTTGAGCCGGATCGCGGTGCGCAAATGCTCTATTGCGGGCACGGACTCTCTTCTCACGAGGTGAATGAACAAGCCGGCAACCCTGCTTGACCGTCCAGCCAGTCAACGCTTTGTCGTTCTGCCGATGTCTGCTTATGGCTATTAACGGACATTGACGGGCCTGTCTGGAATGTCTTCTTTCGGGGGTAAAGCGGACGAAATCGTCGGAAAAGCAGACATACGTCACAGTACCCTAATCCGGCAAAATTCGGATTGCGACTACGATGCGGTACCCCTAGAGGCTGGCGACATGCCCTCCGCGCTGCTTTTGAGCAATGCCGGGATAAACGTCCGACAACTTCGGCCGCCGCCGATTTACCTCCCCGCAAACGGATTTCGGCGCGATCTTGCGAGGCCGATTGGGGGTCAAGGCCCCAAAATGTGCCAGCCCCTCCCTGTGCCTCCCGCAGCGGGAGCAGGACGATATATTACCTATAGCATTACCTTTTTTATATAAAAAGGGCCTAGACTTTCGGCTAAGCCATTGAAAAAATTGGGGGGCGCACGGGGGCTCGAACCCCGGACCCGCTGATTAAGAGGCTCAGGAGTAGTGGGAGATATCAGGGAGTTAGGAGCAAACTATCGGGAAATATGGGGGTTATGTCTCAATAGGTTAGGGGTGTTTTGCAAACCGCAATCAGGGTTCTTTGCAGCGGCAAAGCGCAAACTCCGTCCCTACGCTCGAACACAGCCCGACAGTTTCGGTTTCGCCATACGACCCGGAAGGAGCTAATCCCGGGGTGATTTTCGCTTACGATCGCTGGTCTGCAACTGCTCAATTATTTCCATCATCTCGACCAATTTGTCGCGCGCATCCACCAGCATTTTCCCTGCCAAAATTTCTTCACGACCGGCCATTTGTAGGAACGCTTCGAGCACTGCGTCGGAGTTCCTCACTAATTCGACCAAGTTCTCGCCATTCGGTCCGTTCTTACCGGCAAACCAGTTTTTGACCGTGCGTTCACCGGCACCGGTATAGGCCATTACCGTTTTCACTGCGGCGCGGGTGCCACCAAGGGACTCCTGCAACGTCCCAGCAATTACCGAGGTGAAATCGTCGTCGCCAGATTCTGCGACTCTATCAGATGATTTCGGAAAAGTTTTTCCGGAAACGGTCCGAAAATTTCGGCCCTTTTTAGGAAACGACATTCCAGTTCTCCTTGTTTAGGGTTTGAAAACACGAAGAAGATCACCGTCCGGTCGCGGCCCCGTTCAATTTGGACAAGGTAGGAATGCGCCAGCGACAACGGGCGCGAGAAGACACCGGCCGGGAACAGAAATTTGATTGATCACCCAAGTCGCACCCCGGACGAAATTAACGTCACGGAAGCTACGACGGTCCCAGCCGCCCAGTATGTGCGGATGTCGACGGAGCATCAAAAGTACTCCACGGAAAACCAGGCCGACGCAATTCGGAGCTATGCGGAACGGCATGGCATGGAGGTCGTCCGGACGTATTCAGACGCCGGAAAGAGCGGATTGAAGATTGAGGGGCGTGACGGACTCAGACAACTCATCGACGACGTCGAGCAAGGCACCACCGAATTCGATGTGATCTTAGTCTACGACATCAGCCGCTGGGGCCGGTTTCAGGATGCCGATGAGAGTGCTTATTACGAATATATCTGTCGTCGCCAAGGCGTCTCCGTCCACTACTGTGCGGAGCAATTTGATAACGACGGCAGTCCCGTCTCGACCATCGTCAAGGGCGTCAAACGCGCGATGGCCGGAGAATATAGTCGTGAGCTATCGGCGAAAGTTTTCGCTGGTCAATGTCGGCTTATCGAACTCGGATTCCGACAAGGCGGCATGGCTGGCTATGGCCTGCGTCGAATGCGGATCGACCAGGAAGGTGTTCCGCAAGGCGTTCTCCAATTCGGCGAGCATAAGAGCCTTCAAACCGACCGCGTTATCCTTGTCCTCGGTCCTGACGAAGAAGTTGAGACCGTGCGCTGGATGTATCGGCAATTTGTCGACGGCGAGAAGGTCGAAAGCGAGATCGCGGCGAGCCTCAACGAAAAGGGAATTACAACGGACTTAGACCGACCGTGGACTCGCGGAACCGTTCATCAGATTCTGACGAACGAGAAGTACATCGGCAACAACGTCTATAACCGTCGTTCGTTCAAGCTGAAGAAAAAAAGGGTCGAGAACGAGCCGGAAATGTGGATTCGATCCGATGGCGTATTTGAGGCCGCCGTCGATGCGCAGTTATTTTTTACCGCACAAGGGATAATCCGAGAACGAAATCGGCGATTTTCAGAGGAAGATATGCTTGAGCGCCTCAAGCGTTTGTTCGAACAGCACGGATACCTTTCGGGCCTGATTATCGATGAAGCCGATAGCATGCCATCAAGCGGTTCCTACCAACGGCGTTTTGGCAGCCTGATTAGAGCTTATGAACTTATCGGCTTCAAACCCGACCGTGATTATCGCTATATCGAGATCAACCGAAAACTCCGCCAGATGCATGGTAGGGTCGTATCCGACACGATCGGCGCGATCGAAGGTCTTGGCGGCACCGTTTCCCGAAACCCCATCACTGATCTCCTCACCATAAATGGTGAGTTCTCGACCTCGATCGTAATCGCACGCTGCCAACAAACGCCCGCAGGTTCGCTGCGCTGGAAAATCCGCCTCGATACTGGTTTAGCGCCGGACATTACAGTCGCGCTGCGCATGGACCGCACCAACGAAACACCACTGGATTATTACCTACTCCCCCTGTTTGAGATGACGACCGACCGAGTGCGGCTGGCAGAAGACAACGGCCTCATGCTCGATGCCTTTCGATTTGATTCGTTGGATTTCTTTTTCGCGATGGCCGAGCGCGTAAAAATTATGGAGATCGCACTATGACAGAAATACCCGAGCCCATCCGTGTTGAGTTGATACCTGTGGATCAGATCACCGTCGCGAACCCACGTATTCGTAACAAACAAGCCTTCCAACAAATCGTCGACAGCATATCGACGGTCGGGCTCAAAAGAGCAATTACCGTTCGCCGATCCAAAAATAGAAACGAAAACCCTTCCTACGAGTTGATCTGTGGGCAAGGTAGGCTTGAAGCCTTCATTTCACTTGGGGAGTCTGAAATTCCGACAAGGGTTCTCGATGCCTCTGAGGAAGACGGCCGACTTATGGGCCTGGTTGAGAACCTCGCCCGTCGTAAACACCGACCCTTAGAATTGTTGAGCGACATCGGCGAACTCAGAAAACGGGGTTATTCAGACAAGGAAATCACAACCAAAACCGGCCTGTCATACGAATACATTCACGCCATTGGGCGGCTTTTCGAAGAAGGAGAAGAGCGGCTCTTAACCGCGGTTGAAACCGGACAGATACCGGTCAGCGTAGCGATTGATATCGCTGAAGCCGACGAAGAAGGTGTCCAAGAAGCCCTCGCCGAGGCATACCAAAAGGGCGTTCTCAAAGGCAAGAAACTACTCATCGCGAAACGCCTAGTCGAACGGAGACATAGGCATGGAAAAACGATCAAGCATGGAGCCCTTGAGCGAGGACGCACCCGGATTTCATCGCAAGCACTTGTCCGCGCATACGAGAGAGAAGCTGACCGCCAGCGGCTATTAATCAAAAAAGCGGAGGTCACTCAAAATCGGCTGCTATTCATTGTGGAAGCAATGCGGACGCTACTTGCCGATGAGAATTTTGTCACTTTGCTGCGCGCCGAAAATTTAACAACCATGCCCCGTCCTTTAGCTGATTTGATCTCCGCCCGGGACGTTCGGTAATTATGCCCAAACGGGTGAGCATGGCTTTTGAGCCTGAAAGCGTATTCATAAATTTGGTTGATATTCACCCGGTGAAGCAATTGCCGAAGCAAATAAAGAAATCTCGGAAGTATCAGCAGATCGCAGCTTCGATCCGAGAAATCGGGATCATTGAGCCGCCGGTTGTCGCTCGGAAACGCAAGGGCATTTTTCTAATGCTCGATGGGCACATTCGTATAGAGGTTTTGAAGGACCTCGGACTGGACGGCGTTGCGTGCATGGTTGCGACTGATGATGAAGCGTTCACGTACAACAAACGGATAAACAGACTGGCCACAATTCAGGAACACAAGATGATCCTGAAAGCAGTCGAAGATGGTGTGTCCGAAGAGCGGATCGCCAAGGCTCTCGATGTCAACGTCGGCAGCATTCGTTACAAACGTCGCCTTCTTGAAGGCATCTGCCCAGAGGCGACAGAACTTCTCAAGGAAAAGCATTGCGCCATACATACATTCTATTCGCTCAGGAAGATGAAGCCCATGCGGCAAGTCGAGGTTGTCGAGTTGATGATCGCGATGGACAACTACTCTGTCTCGTACTCCAAGGCTTTATTGGCGGCCACGCCTCAAGACCAGCTTGTCGACACCGGGAAGCCTAAAAGTTTCAAAGGAATATCTCCTGAACAAATTGCACGCATGGAAACGGAAATGGCGAGCCTCCAGCGGGAGATGAAAATGATTGAGGATAGCTACGGGCCCGATCACCTAAATTTGGTTCTCGCGCGGGGCTACCTGGCTTCTCTGATCGGTAATGGTGAAGTCCTTCGATACTTCGAACAAAATCACAGTGAGATTCTTCACGAGTTCCAGAAAATTTCAGAGGTGGTTTCGATGGGATCGGAAGAACCCGGATAACACGATGTCCGGCTGAGCAAAGATTGACGCAGCATCGGCCTTATTGCCAGTTGAAGCGGGTCAATCATAACGGGGACCGGGACCCGATAAGCGCCGGGAGCGTCGGAGAAGCCGTCGGCAGGGACGGATCAATGGCGGAGGTGGGGATGTCGGCGAACACGATCGGAGCCCACCAGGTCAATCGTCATAGGGTTGACCGCGAGGCGGCCAAATGTGGCCGACCTCGTCAGGAAATGGGGCGTGCCGCAATCCGGAATATCTGGGCCGTTGAACCATAGCGGCACGCCCCGAAAACATCCTGGGTATGGGGGATATATCTCAATAGGCTAGGGAAAGTTTGCAAACCGAACAATTAGAGTTTGCGGTGGTAAAGAGGATGGTTAACTCAACCAGTGCCCCTGCAACAAAGTCACCTCGGCTTACAGCGCGGAGAAGAAGGCCCTGTGTGCCGCACGGGCCCAATTCATAGTTTTTCATGTGATTTGGTATTTTATCATTATATTTCAATAAATACTTCTTGAATAATAGTTTTTCATGGATTATAATAAGTTTTCAAGGTTGGAGTGGATAGGTTGCTGTTTTTCGCGTTAGGATATTGAAATTCATGGATGAGGCCGAACAGCACAGGTTTTCAGGGCCGGTCACGGTTTTTCAGGATAGGCGGTTGCCCGAAAGGGCGACGCCCGCCGGTTATGCCGCCCTGATCGATGCGTATGGGCTTGCGGTGCCCCTGCCGCGCCTATTGTTTGCGACAGGCGAACGGCACCGCGTCATAGAAGAAGAAGGCTGGCGTATCCTGACCCCCCGGCATGCCCCCCACGCGACATTGGACGGCCACCTCACCTTTGCCCTCAAAAATGAGGGGCTCGATCTGACCATCCTTAAGCGCCTTTTTTTAGCTGTAGAGGCTGCGGCTATCGAAGCCATCGTCCAAGCCACACCGACAGGCAGCTACGCCCGGCGCATCTGGTTTGTGTATGAGTGGCTGACAGGGCAGCGTTTAAACCTTCCGGACGTCGAGCGCGGCACTTACGTTCCCGCTGTTGATCCGGATCAGCAATGGGCCATCCCCGGTGAGAACTCTCCCCGGCATCGCGTAAGGAACAACCTGCCCGGTACACCGGAATTCTGTCCACTCGTTCGGCGCACCACAGCGCTGAAAGAATTTGTGGACATGAACCTGGCGGAGAGAGCGCGCGCAGTTGTCGCCAATGTGCCGCACGACCTGCTGGCGCGTACCGCCGCCTTTCTGCTGCTCAAGGATTCAAAGTCGAGCTACGCGATCGAAGGCGAGCGCGCACCGCAGAACCGTATTCAGCGCTGGGGTGCGGCCATCGGTGAAGCCGGTCGCCATCCCATCGATCTTGAAGAGCTTCTCAGGTTGCAGCGGATCGTGATCGAAGACATGCGTTTCGTGCGGATGGGGTTACGGACCGAAGGCGGATTTGTCGGTGAGCACGAACGCGATACCGGCGCGCCGCTTCCCGGCCACATCAGCGCGCGCCACAATGATCTTGGCTCGCTCATTGACGGTCTCGTTGCCTTCGATTGTGGAGCGGGAAGCGAACTTGATCCTGTCATCGCCGCGGCAGCGCTAGCTTTCGGATTCGTCTATATCCATCCCTTCGCCGACGGGAACGGCCGAATTCATCGCTATCTGATCCACCATGTTCTGACACAGCGCGGTTTTAATCCGCCCGGCGTTGTGTTTCCGGTGTCTGCCGCCATCCTCGACCGGATCAATACGTACAAGGAAGTTTTGGAAGATTATTCGCGACGGCTTTTGCCATTCGTCGAATGGGAACCGACCGATGACAATAATGTCAGAGTGCTGAACGATACGGCGGACTTCTATCGATACTTCGATGCGACGTCCCATGCCGAATTCCTGTTCGGCTGCGTGAAGCGAACGATCGAAGAAGACCTCCCGAACGAAACCGATTTTCTCCGGCGTTACGATCTTTTCGCGGAGCATACTCAGAGCATCGCCGATATGCCGGATCGCCTTACCGATCTGCTGTTCCGTTTCCTGAACCAGAACGGAGGAAAGTTGTCCGGGCGTGCGCGCGGCCGTGAATTCGAAATGCTGACCGATGAAGAAGCCGAAAGAGCCGAGCGGCTCTATGACGAAATTTTCGGCGGTCCGCCCGACATCCATTCGATGAGCGACCTCGATATTGCCGTCCAGAACAGGGAGGTGGACTGGCCGCCTCATTGTGAAAAGTCAGAGGATGGCAGGCATCGCATCGCTAACGTTACGGGTAGGCCTTCAGAAGTCCATGAAGGCTGGACTCTTCAAGGCAAATGCAGCCGCTGCAGCCAAATGGTCGATACTGGTTGGCCCTATGAGAAACAGGATTGATGATGGCAAGTCCGCGATAAGCGCCAAGGCAAGACTTCAAGACATTCTGACTCTACCGTGCAGGCTTTGACACGCCACATTTGGGGCAGATGAAGATTTTGCTTCGAGTGGCATGATGATCACCATGCCGATCATAATCATAATCATGTTCATGATCGCTATGGCGACGTCGACCATTATCATCACCACCACGATGAACATACTAAAAGCGCGTTTGGGTGGCCGTGACGCTTCGTGACCACGGTTGTGACTAGCCAATGGCTGCGCTGACCTACCTGTTCCGGCAGGACGGTAGGTTCTATTAGCTAGCCGATCGAAACATCCGATCAAGTAGCATCTCAGCATTGATTTTCGTTGGGCGCTCGATCAATCAAATTCCCAACTCCGATCGGAAAAGCAGCGCGTCCTGGGGCTCACTGTGGGCTTCCTGGGGCACTCCGGCGTACGAATTCTTCACCTTCACACGGATCAAATCGAATTGAGGCGAAGGTCGGAAGCCATAACAACCTGATCTACCACACGTTTCCGGTGCCGATTACTCGGTCGCGCTCAACTCCACGCCCTCGACGATACGCCGTGGTTTACATGGTTGGCTGGGGCGGCAGGATTCGAACCTGCGGTACACGGGATCAAAACCCGATGCCTTACCACTTGGCTACGCCCCAATAACCAGGCGAATCGCCTGACAATGTCGGCAATATCGTCCTTCGCACGACTTGCTGCAAGGGCCTGCTTCAAACCTCCGCGCGCGGGCGAAAAGTTAGGCTCCGCCGGTGTTGAGACCAGTATTTAGCCGGGTCGCCGCAACCCACCAATCGGCGTTTTCGCGCCGCAGCGTTTCGGCGGCAGCCTGCGCCTCGGACGAAGTGCCGAAGAGGCCGAAACAAGTAGCGCCGCTGCCGCACATGCGCTGCAACAGGCACTCGGGCTGCGCGCCGAGCCTGGCCAACACGTCACCGATCGCCGGGCATAGTGTTAACGCCGCCGCGGTTAAATCGTTTCGGCGCGCCGCCAGTTGCTCGACAAACCGGCGCGGCTCACCCGACCAGGGTTCGGTTCCGTCGGTAGTGGGGTCCGGCATTTGCGGATCGTCCGCGAAGGCGGCGAAGACCTCGGCAGTGGATACCGCAACGCGCGGATTCACTAGAACGGCGTGCAGCGGCGCCAGCGTGCCTGGCGGCGAAAGCTGCTCGCCGATGCCACTGATCCGTAACGGCCGGCTCTCCAGGCAGGCGGCGACGTCGGCGCCAAGCCGTTGCGCCAGCGACGCCAGCCGGTCGGACGGCATATCGATGCGCCACAAGCGCGCCAACGCTCGTATTGTGGCCGCGGCATCGGCCGACCCGCCGCCGAGGCCGCTGGCGACGGGAAGATTTTTTTCCACGTTGATCGTGGCCCCAGCAGACACCTGCGCCGTCTCGGCCAACAAGCGTGCCGCGCGAAACACCAGATCGTCCTCGATCGGCGGCAAGTCGCCAGCCATCGAACCAGAGCGCGTCAGCGAGATATCGGTGCCCGGCCGCACGGTCACGACATCGCCGAGTTCGGCGAACACCACCAGACTGTCGATCAAGTGCATGCCATCGGGCCGCCGGCCAACGATGTGCAGGAAAAGATTGATCTTCGCCGGGGCAGCCTCCCGAAGGACGGTCGCGTCGCTGCTCAAGGCCTCGCCCCCTGCCAGCCAATAGTGGGCCGCGCTAGATGTCCCGCCGCTGTTTCGCCGGTACCGGTTGCGGCAATTGCTTGCCCTTCAACTTGTCGCGGATGATGTCTTCGACCTTGGGCTCGGGTTCCTGCGACAGCGAGCGCGTCCATTGGAAGCGCGCTTCTTCGCGGCGACCGGCAAGCCAATAGGCGTCGCCAAGGTGATCGTTGATTATCGGGTCACCCGGCTCAAGTGCGACCGCGCGTTCTAGATTGATTACCGCCTCCGGGTAGTTGCCCAACCTGTACAACGCCCAGCCTAGAGAATCGGCGATATAGCCGTCCTGCGGCCGCTGTAGTACCGCTTTCTCGATCATCTTCTTCGCGCGATCGAGGTTATGCCCCTGTTCGATCCAGCTATAGCCGAGGTAATTGAGAACCAATGGTTGGTCGGGTTCAAGCTCAAGCGCCTTCAACAAATCACGCTCGGCGCGCTCCCATTTCTTGGCGCGTTCCAAGGCAATTCCTCTGGTGTAGAACAAGCGCCAATCGGCGGCGTCGGCTGAGCGTTCAAACGCCGTGTTATACGCCGACACCGCCTCGCGATAGCGTTCATCGATGCGCAGAAAATCGCCAAGGGCGCGTGCCGCGTCCGACCGTTCGGGCCGCTCGCGGATCATGGCACGCAACAGCCGTACAGCCTTAACAAGATGGTCCTGCGTTCGATACCCATCGGCCAGGTTGAGCCGTGCGTACCAGCCGTAAGGCGTCGACGGATCGATGCCGCCATATGCCTCCATCGCCGTCTCTAGCTGTTCTTCGCGCTCGAGAATTTGGCCCAATAGAAAAAGCGTCGCCGGCGACTCGGGCCGTAAATGCAGCGCCAATTGAATCATAATCAACGCTTGCGCCCGCAACCGCTCGCGGTTCAGCAGGTTGGCGACGGCGTGCAATGATTCGGCCGCTCCGTCGGCAAACCCTGTCACAACAGGTTCGGGCACTTTGCCTTCGGCCAGTGCGGTGCGGACCGGCTCGATCAACAACGTCCTCGGGTTCGTCAGCGTAAACGCTTCTACCAGGCGGACCGCCTTTTCGTGTTGGTTGCTGCGCGCCAATAATCCTGCATACGCCTCGACCATTTGCAAAGAGACCGATTCGCCGGAGGCCGCAATGCCGCGGGTAAACGCGGCGTCGGCCGCCTCGGGCCGGCCCGACAAATCGGCAATCAACCCACCATGGAGGCCGGTGATCGGGCCGAGGCCGTTGGTTGCCGTCAAGTCTTCCAGCAAAACCAGCGCAGTGTCGGTGCGGCCGTCGCCGGCCAGCGCCCAGGCACGCATCAACGGCACGATGATGCGCTGAATGCCGGTGAGCTCGATTTTGTCGAGCCGTTTGAGGGCCCCGCGATAATCCTCGCGTACGAAGGCGCGCGCCGCCAGAGTCATATTGGCCAAGGGATCGCGCTCGTTATCAGCCACCACTTGTTCGGCCAACTCGGCGGCTTCCGCGATACGCCCGGCGCTCGCCATCAACATATGGCCGCGCCGGGCGATGTCTTTCAGATCCGGGTTCTCGGCCATCAACTGAGCGGCAAACGACGCCGCAGCGGCGAAATCACCGACCGATTCGGCATAGCGCGACGCCAGGAACTTTCCGAAGACCGTTTCACCGACCTGCAGCGATGCGCCGGTCAGATCGGCCTGATCAACGACCGGCGCTTCCCTACCCGAGGGCGCCGCACCGGCCCCCGATACACCGACTCCCAAACCGATAACGCCTGCAATAACCGCGCATAGTGTCCGCATGTTCGATCCTAATGTGGAGTACATCGACCGGTAGGTTACCAGCAATATACTAGCCAACAGTTTACCCGACGCACTATTTCACCACCAGGACACGTTCTCGTTACGAATCGGCGTTCTCTCGCCACTGGCCTTACCGCCGCTCACATATTCGGATAGTTCGGCCCGCCGCCGCCTTCCGGCGCAACCCACACAATATTCTGAGTCGGGTCTTTGATGTCACATGTTTTACAGTGCACGCAATTTTGCGCGTTGATCCGCAACTGCGGGTTCGATCCGTCTTCGTCGGTCAGTATTTCGTAGACACCGGCCGGACAGTAGCGCTGTTCTGGCGCGTCGTAGCGCGCCAAATTGATTTCAACCGGCACACCCGCGTCTTTCAACGTGAGATGCACCGGTTGGTTTTCTTCGTGGTTGGTATTCGAAATATAAACCGACGACAATATATCAAAACTCACCGTGCCGTCGGGGCTGGGATAGTCGATTGGCTTGTGGCGGTCCTTGTGCCCGAGCGTTTCATGGTCGGCGTGACCGTGTTTCAGGGTCCACGGCGCGCGTCCGCGAAAGACCACTTGGTCGATCCCGGCAATCAATGTGCCAAACAAAAGACCAAATTTGAAGGCGGGCCGGAAATTCCGGGCGCGGTGCAGTTCACGACGGACCCAGGACTGCTCGAGCGATGCCACGTAGGCGCTAAGCTCGGCCGCCGGGATGCCTCCATCGGCCTCGACGATCGCATCGAACGCCGCCTCGGCGGCCAGCATTCCCGACTTCATCGCCGTGTGCGTGCCCTTGATCTTGGGCACGTTAAGGGTGCCTGCAATCGCAGCCGATCAACACACCGCCCAGAAACACCGGC
>JAPULJ010000439.1 GCA_027295145.1 Alphaproteobacteria bacterium
CGGGATCGGACCCAGACCCATCACGCCAGGATCGACCCCGGCGCTTGCCGAGCCCAGCCAACGGGCCATCGGCTTCAAGCCCAGCGCATCGGCCTTTTGCGCGCTGGTCAGCAGCAGCGCCGCCGCGCCGTCGTTGATACCACTCGAATTGCCCGCCGTGACGCTGCCGTCCTTCTTGAACGCGGGGCGCAGCCGGCTAAGTTCCTCGAGACTGGTATCGAGCTCCAGAGCACCATTGTCCCGCCTGTAGCGGGGATGCTCGTCGGTATCGATTATCTTTGAATTACCACGCCGCTGGGGCACCTCAACGGGGGCGATTTCGTTCTTGAAGCGACCCTGGTTGATAGCGGCGATGGCGCGTTCGTGGCTGCGCAATGCGAAGGCGTCCTGATCGGTCCTAGTGATCTGCATCTGCTCGGCAACATTCTCGGCGGTCTCGCCCAGGGAGATGATCGGGTAGAGCGCCTCCATGGCCGGGTTATTGAAGCGCCAGCCGACGGTGGTGTCCCACAACTTGGGCGCTTTAGTCGTCGGGACCGAGTCAGGCTTGGCCATGGCAAATGGCGCCCGGCTCATGCTCTCGACACCGCTGCCGATAAAGACCTCGCCTTCTCCGGCGAGGATTGCCTTGGCCGCTTGGTTGACCGCATCTAGCGCCGAGGCGCAGTTGCGGTTGACCGTCACCCCAGGGACCTCGACCGGGAAGCCGGCAAGCAGAACGGCCATGCGTGCGACATCGCGGTTGTCTTCGCCAGCCTGATTGCCGCAGCCGGCAAAGACATCGTCGAGGATCGCCGGGTCGACGCCGGTACGTTGCATCAGTGCCTTCAGCGCGTGGGCCAGCAGATCGTCGGGCCGGACACTGGAAAGTCCGCCCCCAAACCTGCCGATCGGGGTTCGTACCCCGTCGATGATGACGACTTCATTCACGGACATTTTTCCTTGCTGACGAGGTGTTTGGGGGCAGTGTTTGGTGCGCCGCCGGATCCCGTATTGCGGCAGGTAATGTCGACCCCGGACGCTTGTCAAGCCGACGGCCGCGAAACCGGATATGGTTAACGGGAAACCCCCTGTTCCGTTGACGCGTTCAGTAAATGATGGGCATAGTTTATCGAGGTTGAAGAACGATCTTCTACTGGACGAGTGGTTGCGTTTGGCTGATAAGCCCGCGGGACCGTCCAGCAAAAGGCCGAAACGGCGGCCTCCGGCAACCACCGGATGTCGCCTGAAAGGTCAGGGAAATGATGCCCCGGATTGCCCTTTTCGTTAAAGGGGATTTGGAGCCGCGAGGGAGCGAGAAAAAAGACTACAAACCATCCAAGCCACCTTTGTGTCTCCGTCGTGGCGCCCAGGCGCCACGTGGTCAAATAGGGTTCGCTAACCAAAGCTCTTAGGAGGAGTGACCTAATGAAAAAATTGCTTACAACCGCTGCTGTCGCCGCCCTTATGGTGGGCGGTGGGGGTATTGGATCTGTCCAGGCAAAGACCTTCGTCAAGATCGGTACCGGCGGCCAGACTGGCGTCTACTATCAAGTTGGGCAGGCGATCTGCCGCCTCGTCAATCGCGACAAAAAAGCCGACATCAACTGCACGGCGCCTTCGACCGGTGGTTCAGTGGCCAATCTCA
Source organism: Alphaproteobacteria bacterium (assembly GCA_027295145.1). Classification (GTDB taxonomy): domain Bacteria; phylum Pseudomonadota; class Alphaproteobacteria; order JAPULJ01; family JAPULJ01; genus JAPULJ01. Next base: position 1,628 of record JAPULJ010000439.1, read on the forward strand.
ACGCCCTGCGTGCTGGTGAGCTGTCGATGGGCGTCGCCCAGTCGGATTGGCAGTATCACGCTTACAACGGCACCTCAAAGTTCAAGTCAAAGGGTGCCTTTAAGGAATTGCGGGCCGTGTTTTCGGTCCATCCCGAGCCCTTCACCGTCGTCGCCCGCAAGGATTCCGGCATTAAGAGCTTCATGGACCTTAAGGGCAAGCGCGTGAATATTGGCAATGTCGGCTCCGGCCAACGCGGCACCATGGAAGTTGTCATGGGTAAGCTCGGCTGGACCATGGGCAGCTTCAAGTTGGCGACCGAACTTAAATCCTCGGAGCAGGCCAAGGCGCTGTGCGACAACAAGGTCGATGCGATCGTTTTCACGGTTGGCCATCCGAATGGCTCAATCAAGGAAGCAACTACTTCCTGCGCGGCGATCCTGATCCCCGTTACCGGCGCCGCAATCACCAAGCTGGCGGCGGACAACGATTTTTACGCCCCGGCAACGATACCCGGCGGCATGTACAGGGGGACAGCTGGCGACATCAAGACCTTCGGCGTCGGCGCGACCTTCGTCTCCTCGTCCAAGGTCGATGACAAAATCGTCTACGCCGTTGTCAAGGCGGTGTTCGGCAATATCAAGCGCTTCCGCCGGATGCACCCCGCTTTCGCCAAGCTGGAGGAGAAGCACATGATCACGAACATGCTTTCCGCACCTCTGCATGCGGGTGCATTGAAGTACTATAAGGAACGCGGCTGGAAGTAAGCGCCAGGTTCCATGCGATCGATCGGGGCGGGGGTGATCTCCCGCCCCCTTCGCGCGTGATCTAGGCGCGTATGATCTTGGTGAGCCGAAAGACAGGCGATTCTCTAGCGTTCGTACGGGTCGAAGCCGATCATAACGGGAGCGGCGCGCAGCGTGTGTTGAAGCTAAACCACAAATAATTGTTGGGGGAGGCAATTATGGCTGGTGAGATAAAACCCGAAACTCAAGCTGCGTCCATCAGCGCCGACGACATCGTCGCCGAAGCTGATACCGGCGCACGCTCACCGAGCGGAGCGACGTTAAAGGCGTTCCTTGGCCTGGCAATTGCCTGGTCAGTGTTCCAGCTTTGGATCGCCTCGCCTCTGCCGACGTCAATCGGCACGATCGATCTCGGCTTTGTCAGATTCAATCTCGTCTTCAACGATTCGATTACCCGTCCGATTCATTTGTCCTTTGCAGGACTCCTCTGCTTCCTGGCCTTCCCGGCGCTCAAACGATCTCCGCGCAGCCGGGTGCCGATCAAGGATTGGGTGATGGGCGGTCTGTTAGTTATTGCCGCCATGTACCCGGCCTTCTTCCAGGCGGCTCTGGCCGAACGGGTCGGCGCACCGATCCTGCAGGATATCGTCGTCGCCTTGTTCGGCGTCATTCTGCTGCTCGAGGCCACGCGGCGCGCGCTTGGTCCACCGCTGATGATCGTGGCCTGCGTATTCGTGCTCTATTCGCTTTTCGGCCGTTACGTTCCGGGCTCGCTGGCCCATGGCGGGCAGTCCCTGGCGGTTTTCACGAACCATCAATGGCTAACGCAAGAGGGCGTCTTCGGCGTCGCCTTGGGCGTGTCGACCGATTACGTCTTCCTCTTCGTCCTGTTCGGCGCGCTCCTCGATAAAGCCGGCGCCGGCAACTATTTCATCAAGCTCGCCTTCTCCCTGCTCGGCTCCTATCGGGGCGGGCCGGCCAAGGCGGCGGTCGTTTCGTCGGGCATGACGGGGCTGATTTCGGGCTCATCGATCGCCAATGTGGTGACCACCGGAACCTTCACCATCCCGCTGATGAAGCGGGTCGGATTTTCCTCCGAGAAGGCCGGCGCCATCGAGGTGGCGGCCTCGACCAACGGCCAGTTGACACCGCCGGTGATGGGCGCCGCGGCATTCCTGATGGTCGAATATGTCGGCATCAGTTATTTCGACGTCATCACCCACGCGTTTCTGCCGGCAATCATTTCCTACATCGCGTTGGTCTACATCGTTCATCTTGAGGCGCTGAAGGCCGACATGAAGGGATTGCCCAAGCCGGGTACGCCCAAGCCGTGGCAGCGGCGTCTGATCGGTCTGTCCTTCAACATTGCGATGGTGGCCGGCCTCGGCATCGGCGTCTACTACTTGTTCGGCTGGATGCCAGGTGTCTTCGGCGCGGCGACCCCGTATGCTGCCGGCGTCATAATCCTGGCGATCTATCTGGCCCTGGTGCGTTACGCGGCAAGCGTCCCGGATCTCGAGCTCGATGACCCCGACGCGCCGGTCTTCGAATTGCCGGTGACAAAGGAGGTCGTGCCTACGGGGCTGCATTTCATATTGCCCATCGTCGTCCTGGTCTATTGCCTTATGGTCCTACGCTGGTCGCCCGGCCTGTCGGCCTTCTGGGCGACGGTGATCCTGATCTTCATCATCCTGACCCAGCGCCCGCTGGTCCGTATGTTCCGAAAAGAGGGCGATTTCATCGCCGGGTTCCGCCAGGGATTTGCCGAATTCGTCGACGGTTTGATCGCCGGCGCACGCAACATGATCGGCATCGGCGTTGCGGTGGCGGCGGCTGGCATCATTGTTGGCGCGGTGACCGAGACCAGTGTTGGCCTCAAGTTGGCCGAAATCGTCGAATACCTATCGTTTGGCTCGGTTTTCATCATGCTGATCTGGACGGCGGTCTTATGCATCGTCCTCGGCCTCGGCCTGCCGACGACGGCGAACTACATCGTCGTCTCGGCGATCATGGCACCGGTGATCGTCGTCGTCGGTCAGCAGAACGGGCTGATCGTGCCGCTGATAGCGGTCCATCTTTTCGTCTTCTACTTCGGCATCCTGGCCGACGATACACCGCCGGTGGGGCTTGCCGCCTTTGCGGCTGCAGCCGTCTCGGGTGGCGATCCGATCAAGACCGGCATCCAGGGTTTTATGTACGACATACGAACAGCGGTGCTGCCGTTCATGTTCATTTTCAATACCGAATTGCTGCTGATCGATGTCGGTGTGGCGCAAGGGATTTACGTCTTTGTGATTGCCGTAATCGCGATTTTGTGCTTCGCAGCGGCGACACAAGGCTATTTCCTTACGCGCAGCAAGGCGTACGAAACCGCTGTGTTGTTGCTAGTGGCGCTGACCTTCTTCCGGCCTGGGCTGTGGATGGACATATTGGTCAACCCCTGGGACAAGGTGGCGCCCGACAAGCTGATGCAGACCGTGGCCAAGGCCGAAGTCGGTACCAAGATACGCTTTTTCGTCGGGACCGAGACCGACGCCGGCAAACCGTTCGATAAGTATGTCGAATTCAAGGTTCAGGCTGGAAAGGACGCGGCCGCGCGGCTGAAGAAGTACGGCGTGACCATCATCAAGGAAGACGGTCAATGGATCGTCGACCGGGTCGAGGAAGGTAGCGCGGCCAAGAAGATCGACCAGCAGCCCTCGGATGAGATCAAGGCGGTCTTCAAGCCGGCCGACCAGCCACCCAAGCAGCTGTTCTACATCCCAGCGATCTTGTTGTTGCTGCTGGTGGTCATGATGCAGCGGCGGCGCATGCGCCCGGGCGATGCCAAGGGCGCCGGCGCCGGGGCGAAACCAGCCACTGCAACGGCTTGATAGGGGGCGCTGAGATGTTCAAGGGAATCCTATTGCCCATCGATCTCGACGATGAAAGCTCGTGGCGCAAGGCGGCACCGGTGGCAGTCGATCTGAGCCAAAAATTCGTCTGCAGGCTGCACGTGATGACGGTGGTGCCAAACTATGGGATGTCGATCGTCGGCAGCTTTTTCCCCCAAGGCTTCGAGAAGAAAGCCCTCGCTGCGGCGACCGAGAACCTCCACAAGTTCACTGCTGATCACATACCCGAGGGCATCGAGGTTCAACACATCGTCGCCCAGGGTACGATCTATCAGGAGATCGTCAAGGCGCGAACCAATCTCGGCGATGCGGTCGACCTGATCGTTCTCGCCTCGCACAGGCCGGAGCTTGAGGACTACCTGATTGGTCCCAACGCGGCGCGCGTACTGCGCCATTCGCGGGTCTCAGTGTTGGTTGTCCGCGAATAGCAGAGCAAACTTTAAGGACCGCCGAGCAGCTGGCGGTGAATACCGAGCAAAAGAAGAAGCGGGCGCCCCAAACAGGCGCCCGCCTTTTTCATGGCCCTTCAGTAAATCCGGACCGCTACCGCCTGACCCGGTACTTTTCGGGCAGAAAGAACAGCGAGTCCTTGTCGGCCGCCGCCATGTGGCACTGGTAGCAGAACTTGACCTTGTCCGCCCCCTTGCCCTTGGTCGTGCCGAACATGGTGCCGTCAGGCATGATCATGGCGTACTTCCAGTCGCCGCTGGCCTTGGACCAGCCGCGGCCCATCTTGGTCATCAGAAACAGCGGCCCATAGGCCAGCTTGCCGCCGGCCTTGACCTGGAAGCTGTCCTTGGCGAGCACCGAGCCAGCCGGCAGGCGCTTGACCTTTTCGAACTTGATGTAGGCCTTGGCCTTGGCGTTGGCGTAATTGTTGACGTAGCGGTTGCCGTGGGTCTCGGAGATGAAGGCAACGGTGTTGTACCGCTTCCATTTGGCGTAGGCCTTGGCCGCCCCGTGGCCGGACTTGCTGTAGGCGGCCCGCAGTTCCCTGAGCAGGCATCCGTAAGCCTTGGCGGATTCGACGTCGGTCAGTTTGGCCGCCGGTTTGGCGCCGCCGCAGGCACCGCAAGCGCCGCAGGCCCCCTTTTTGGCGCCGCAAGCGCCGCACGCGCCCTTTTTGGCACCGCAAGCGCCGCACGCACCGGCCTTCTTGGCGCCACAGGCCCCACACGCGCCTTTTTTGGCGCCGCAAGCACCACAGCCTGCTTTCTTCGCGCCGCAAGCGCCGCAACCTGCTTTCTTCGCGCCGCAGGCACCGCAACCGCTTTTCTTGGCGCCGCAGGCACCACAGCCAGCTTTTTTCGCGCCGCAAGCGCCGCATGCGCCTTTCTTGGCTGCACAAGGGTTGGCTGCCGCCAGGCGCGGAACGAAGCAAGCCTTGCTAACCCCGCCGCCGCCGCCGCAGGGTCCGCACGCGCCGCAAGCGCCCTTCTTCGCACCGCAGGCCCCACAGGCGCCCTTCTTGGCGCCGCATGCGCCGCAGACTCCCTTCTTGGCGCCACACGCGCCGCAGGCAGCGATCTGAATAGGACGGGCTACCGCGTCGGGCAGCATCTTACCGGCTTGTGACGCGGGTGCGCGGCGCACGGCATTCGGGTTCGCGCTCTTCTTCACTGCCTCCGGCAGTGG